>JABIFK010000410.1 GCA_018650745.1 Candidatus Latescibacterota bacterium
AACAACGAGGGCCTGTTGATCATTCAGCGTAAGATCGGTTTCAGGTGTGACGATTTCAATTTGTGTGGCAACGGGTGTATCGTCTGAGCTGTCGGGTGTATAGGTGACGCGCAAGAGGCGGGGTTCGATATTGCGCAATTTGGATACCAAGTCTGAGAGGCTGATTTCTGAGCCGTCAGCATTGAGGATGCGTGCCTCTTCGGAAATGAGAATTTCGTCGGGACTTGCAAAATGAATGACGCGGTTTTCTAAATTGATGTTTTCAATGTCTGCGGTGAGTGCAAATGTTTGAGGCTGTGTTTCAATGCGAATTTCAATGGCGACCAAAACACCGCCATTCATTTCTGTCTGTACGGCAATGCGCGCGTCTGTAACCAGGTCGGCTTGTGTGAGCGGGTCACCGCTGAGGTTGACAATTTGTGTTTCTGATGTGATTTGAATGTTCGGTATGGCTTCGGGTGTAATGGTGCGCAGTGTTTCATCTGCTGAAATGAAAGTGGCGACCCGTTCGTATTCCGATAAAAATGAGGGTTCGGATTCGTCGGATCGCAAGATACGTGCCCACCATACTTCTGGAGATCCCGCTGTGTTGAAATCTGCACTCAGTTGCAAACGCAAGCTGCCTTCTGAGCGGATACGGCCCGCTAAAGTCACAAAATCGGTTTGAAAACCCGTTTCTTCACGCAGGTCTGTGTGACCGGTTATCACAAAAGATTCGGGGGCTCGGAAAGTGATATGATTGTCTTCGACGCCGAACACCGTGCCACGATAGGTGACGCGTTCTGAACCGAGGATGTCAATGCGATGTACACGAACAATGCGTTCGGTTTGATTGTTGTGCTGTTTGAGAATGATGAGGCCGTGTACACGCACTGGAATGCGTGGCGCCAAGACGCGCAGATCAACGCGTGAGCCGAAGGTGTCGTATACTTCGAGGTCGCGGTTGAAGTGGGCGTTGTCAATGCCTTGTGGAAAGATGAGGGCCGGATCATCAAATGCACGAATGTGTGCGCCTTGGAGCAGTTCTTGATCGATGTCTAAGGTGACTTCGGCGTCTGGGCGGAAGGCTTCGATGCGGTTGACCAGGCGTGATCCGTCGGTATCTGCGGTGAAGCTCAGGCGCAACTGTAGATCGAGTTGATTGAGGAGGTCAGATAATAAACTGAGTGTAATCGGGTCGCCAAAGTGATCGGTCACGGTGATGTCCCGCGATGCACGAAAAGGATCAGAGGCTTCAAAAGACATCCATTGGTGCTCGGCTTTAAAGTCGCCAAGGGTTGTGGTCAGTTCAAAACTGCGAACAACGTTTTGAATGACCATTTCACGTACGATAAGCTCATCGCGGGCAAGAAAGCCTCCCACTTCGACTTGGGCGCCCCAATCGAGTTGGGCACGGGGTATGGGGGTGCCGTCGGGCAGGCGAATGACGGTGTCTGATGTAAGAACACCGGATAAAGAGCGTGTACCAATCGTTGGGTGATGTGTGTCGATCCAAATGCCGCGGTAGATGTCGCCGATGGCACCCTTGATGATTTGGTTGGTATTGGCGCTGAGGCTGGGTTGCCATTCAACAAGGCGTGCTTCCGTTCCCAAGCCAGAGACAGGGTCTACGTCGATGAGAGCAACAGCTTTGGGTTCGCCCCATTGACGTTCTTCAAATTCGCGCGGGGTTACGGGGTTGCCATCGCGATCGAAGAGTTGGGCGTTGGTTATCATCTCAATGGATTCACCCACACCCAAGCCCACAACGCGAGAGACAGCATCAATTCCGTCAACATGAAATGTCTGGCGCACTTCCCGCGGAATGTTGGCCACATTGATATCCGCACTGATGAGATCTGAGCCAGATAGGGTGGCATTGACCGTCACCCTTGCATATAAGGGCACGTCATCAAAAGTGATTTCTGCACCCTCTCGTGCTTCTGAGCGAATGATGGTACGGTCATCTATGGGAATGACTGAGGGGATTTCCCGAAGGGCATTTTCGTATTCCGATGTGTAGACGGCTTCGTTCGGATCGGAGGGGAGTTGAAAGGTTATCGTGTCATTAACTTCTGCGCGTGTGGGTTGGGGGGTGCCAACAGATACATCCACGCGCCCAAAGAGCCAGTTTTGCTCAAAGGCATTGCGTTCTGATACGGTAACTACGACGGGCTCTGTGGTGCGGTTGAGCAGGTCAACAATGACGCGCAAATCCGTGCCCACGTCGTTATCGTCAATGAAGATGCGTGCACGTGTATCAAGGCGTTCTCCAAATTCTAAGAGAGAAATACTACCCAGATGTGGGCCATCGCGTTGAATGTCAATGACCACCCCGTCAAACCATATGTGATTTATGGCTTGGAGCACAATCACTTCAGTGGCAACGAGCGTTGAACCGTTTACTGTGCCAGATATAGATACGCGTGAGCCAACCTGCAAGTCATTAAGTGCTATGCGTTGTGACCGGTCCGTATTAAAAATTCGTGTACCAGGCGTTTCAAGTGTGGCTGATGTGATTTGAACAAAAGCAACTGGATCGGGTGGGTCAATGAAGAAACCGCGCGGTTCTTCGTGGGGGCGCACATCTGTAATGGTGACTTCTACTTGAACTGTGGTGTCACTACTTTGTGCGTGAATGTCAATCCCAAATAAAATGGGATACAAACAGACAATGAAAAAAGGTATAAAACGTTTCATTACGCTCTCCTTGTGATATGTCTTACGCCACAAATTTAGCCCTAAAATATTTTTGTTGAGGTGCTAAATTTGTGATGCATGACGATTGATCGACTTTTCTGTGTGCAGTTTCAGTCTTCGATCTATCTCAAAACGTTACCTTAGTAGAACGTTTTGATCGTGTGTGCGGAAATGTTTGCTCGATATGTGACAGCATTTTTCCGACCCGATTTCGACGCTTTGGCCCCTTTTGTGATCCGCATCACATGTTCACTGAGACTGAGATCACAAAAGTTGGTGCAGGTCTTGATTTGACGCTTTTTCGGGTTTATACACGTGATGAGGTATCGCAAATGATATGCCAGTGATTTGATGATTGGCTTCAGGTGACAGTGCAAAAACCAATTATGGGTCGTTAAGGAATGTATTGTAAGGTTTATTTGTATGTTATTGGCGAACTGTGGTTCTGTTTTCTTGATTGACTTATTTGAGAGGATCTCTGAAATTCATTTGATCGGATTTTTGATTCCATAAATGAGTATGGCAAGTGGAACTTCAATGTGCTATAGGCTTGGATGATAGCGACGGTGGGGTAGATTTTATGCGAAGACTTTGGAAGCTGTTTGTTGCGTGGTGGATGCCAATTGCCGAAAAGATTGGCAATTTTATGAATCGTTTGATTCTTTCGATATTTTATTTCTTGATTGTTCTGCCTTTTGGGCTGGGCGTTCGGTTGTTTTCTGATCCTTTAAGAATCAAGAAAAAACCTGTTTCCGGTTGGACAGATTCTCCAGTGCTTGCGAATGATTTGGATGATGTAAGGAAACAGTTCTGATGTATATCCTTGGCCTTTCATGTTTTTATCACGACGCTGCAGCTGCACTTATAAAAGATGGCGAATTGGTTGCGGCTGCAGAAGAGGAACGTTTTTCTCGTAAAAAACACGATGCTGATTTTCCTACTGGCGCCATTCAATTTTGCCTGGAAGAGGCAGGCATTCAGGCGCAGGATTTGGATTTCGTAGTATTTTATGAAAAGCCGTTTGAAAAATTTGAACGCATTTTGATGAGCACCCTTCAAACATATCCCAAGGCTTGGAAGGTCTTTCGTGAGTCGATGTCCACGTGGTTGGTCGATAAGCTTTGGGTGCGTCATACCATTCAGAGTGAATTGGGGATTGAAAAGGAAAAGGTTTTATTTACACAGCATCATTTATCCCATGCCGCCAGTACATTTTTTACGTCTCCATTTGAAGAAGCCGCGATTATGACAGTTGATGGTGTGGGAGAGTGGGCAACTGCTACGTGGGGTGTGGGTAAAGGAACGGATATTACGCTGACCAAGGAGATTCGTTTTCCACATTCTCTTGGGTTGTTATACAGTGCATTTACGGCTTTTTTGGGATTTGAGGTGAATGAGGGCGAGTATAAGGTGATGGGTATGGCGCCTTATGGGGAACCCCGATATGTCGACAAAGTATGGCAGGTTATCCAAACCTTTGATGATGGATCATTTTGTTTGGATATGGATTATTTTTCTTTTCACCATTCTACGACACGCACTTTTAATCGTAAATTCGAACAGTTATTCGGTGATCCGAGAGCGCCCGAAACATTGTTTTTTACTGAGGGAACAGGATTCCCCAGTTATTTTGGCGAGAAACCTGGTAATTATAATGTGCTTTGCAGTCTGAATCAGCACTACGCCGATATTGCCGCAAGTATTCAAAAAGTGACAGAAGAAGTGTTGTTGAATATGGCGCACGCTGTTCGTCGTGAAACGGGTCTCAAGAATTTGTGTATTGCTGGTGGGGTGGGGTTGAATAGCGTTGCAAATACGCGTATTTTGAACGAATCAGGTTTTGAACAGCTTTATATCCAACCCGCATCGGGTGATGGTGGTGGTGCTTTGGGTGCGGCACTCTATATTTATCATGCACTACTAGGGAAGCCCCGAAAGTTGGTTATGAAACATGCTTATTGGGGTAAGGCATATAGTGATCTAGAGATCAAGGCTTTTTTAGATCGTGAGGGTATATCCTATGTATGTGCAAAGAGCGAAGACGCGGTGTTGGATCACACGGTTGAGGCGTTGGTAAGCGGGAAGGTCATTGGATGGTACCAAGGGCGGTTTGAATGGGGGCCTCGTGCGTTGGGCAATAGAAGTATTTTAGCCGATCCAAGGCGAGAAGAGATGAAGGATGTGGTCAATACCAAAATTAAATTTCGCGAGCCTTATCGTCCTTTTGCACCGTCCATCTTAGCAGAGGAAACAGAAAAATATTTTGATTTGCCTCAGGCGATGAAACAAGACCCCGCTCGATTTATGTTGTTGGTAACACCCGTTAAAGAAGAAAAACAAGATGTGCTGCCTGCGATTACGCATGTGGATGGTACTGGGCGATTGCAGACCGTTTTTGAAGATACAAATCCAAGGTATTACCATTTAATAGAGCGATTTGGCCAAGCCACAGGCGTGCCTGTTCTGTTGAATACGTCATTTAATTTGCGTGGGGAACCAGTGGTCACAACACCAGCAAATGCATATAGCACTTTTTCACGCAGTGAAATGGACTTGTTGGTGATGGGAAAGTATTTGGTATACAAATAGTATATGTGCGAAAAGAATTGAGGATTCAATGTCTTACATTAAACGCGTAACCGCTAAACTTGGAATTATGGGTGAGTTGTTGGAATTCTTTTGGGAGCGCAAACTGTGGTGGCTGATTCCAATGGTGTGTATGCTGCTCTTATTTGGATTGCTGATTGTTTTTACACATGGCACGGCTGTGGCACCGTTTATTTATACGTTGTTTTAAATACTTGGTTGTTATGAAGGGATTGAATACGATAGAAACCAAATTGGTTGTGGGTGCCTGGCCCAATTTCTTAGTCGGTATTTCACTCGACCAAATAAGTGAGGTAGCAAATCAGATTTTTGATGGGCGTTATGATAAAACGGAGTGTATTCCCGAGGAATGGACAAGCGGCGGAAGCAGATGGTGGCGGTGTTTTTAAACACGTCATACAATAAACGGTGGATCATTTGGTGAAGTCGTGAGTTAGACTATTTCCACAGTCCAAGCAAAGTTTCTCGCATTTCATCTGGACTTTGAGATTCGATAACGGTAACACCTGTTTGCTCGCAAAATGCTTTAATACGATCCGGTGCTTCTTTTGGAAAATAGAGGGCTTTGGGAGGGGTGGTTTTGTCTTTAAGCATTAATTGTAAAAATGTGAATCGCTCTTTGGCGTCTTCTTTGCCACCGAGAAAAACCAGAACAGCATCATGTTTTTTAGATTCAATCAGCGCACCAGCAACAGTTGCCAACGTTTTAATCTCTATACCTTCACCAAGGCGACTGCGCAAATCCGTGCCCACATTACGATCTCCAATAAACAAAAGATTCATACTGCGGTGTTCAAGCGGATCCACTTTGAAATTTTCTGGGTTGCGAAGACGATTTATCATGTGTAACAGTCGCGTATGTCGCGTGGTAATTTCTTCTGGTAATGTGTTGGGCACATATGAAAAATCACCCACACTGAGGGCTTCTGCGCGCATTTCAGCTGTGGGTGCCATTTGAATATGTACATAGCCCGGATAATCCCGCTGGAGCAAACGCGCATAACCTTCTCTGCGATAATAGGTGTAGATGATCCCTGTTCCTTCTTCGTCATTTTCTTCAGTCAGCGGCTCCCACGCAATCTCGGCATCGTTTAAGATCTGAGCCAAGTTTTTAAGA
>JABIFK010000925.1 GCA_018650745.1 Candidatus Latescibacterota bacterium
AATAACGGGACCGTCGGGCAGGCTGTTGCGGTATTCTGACAAATCGTAAACGAGGGGTTTGTATATGTCTTTGATCACTGCAAAGCCACCGGCCATGTCACCGTAGAGCGTGGCGTATCCCATACTCATTTCACTTTTATTTCCAGGGGCAAGCACGAGAGCACGAAACTTGTTGGCCAATGCCATGAGTAGTGTACCTCGAATGCGCGGTTGGATATTTTCTTCGGCCGTATCGATAGGGAGACCTTTAAATTCGTCGGATAAAAGGCCGAGGTATTGATCAAAAATATCTTGAATGCGCAAAGATAGGATGCGAATGTCGAGATTGCCTGCCATTTGTAGTGCATCATTGAAGGTGCCATCGGAAGAATATTTGGTCGGCATTGTTACACAAATGACGTTTTCTTTTCCGAGGGCATCATATGCAATTGCAGTAACAAGGGCAGAGTCGATGCCGCCGGATAATCCAATGAATACTTTTTCGAAACCGTTTTTGCGCACGTAATCTTTGGTACCAAGCACAAGGGCATTATAGATGTTGGGTAACTGATCTTCGGGACTGGGAAACGTTGGGGGTGGAGATGATGCTACGGCATTTTGGATAGGGTGGACGTCGGGCAATTGAATGGTATTTAGTTTTTGAATACCCCTTTTTTCTTTTCGCCGACGTGGATCTTGGAGCCGATTTCTGAAGACGGATTCGGCATCGATATCGGCTATGAGCAGATCTTCTTCAAAGCGGGGAGATCGGGCAATGACTTGGCCTTCTTGATTGATGACCAGACTACCGCCATCAAAAATGAGTTCATCTTGACCGCCCACAAGATTGCAAAATGCGAGTATGGCACTGTTGTCGGTGGCACGTGTGGCAATCATTTGCTCGCGAAGAAGCTGTTTGCCGTCGTAAAAAGGAGAGGATGATATATTGATGAGAATTTCGGCATCCCCAGCAAGTGCTTGTTGGCGTGCTGGGCCACCCGGATACCAAATGTCTTCGCAAACTGTAACGCCAAATGTGACCTTGTTGAGCGTGTAAACGTTGGTTGATGTACCCGATTGAAAATAACGGTCTTCATCAAATACGCCATAGTTGGGCAAGTAGGTTTTGTGATAGATATCGATGAGTTGGTTATTGCAGGCGATGGCGGCGGCATTGAAGTTGTCATCCTGGCGGTCTACAAAACCAATTATTGCAGCGATGTTGTCGGTGGCTTGGACAATGTCATCTAAAACGCGTTTGTTGGTTTGCAAGAAGTGTGGTTTGAAGAGCAAGTCTTCGGGAGGGTATCCTGTGATTGCAAGCTCGGGGAAGACGATCAAGTGTGCCCCTTTTTCACGCGCTATTTGTATGTGCGATATGATTTTGTCTCGGTTGCCTTCGAGATCGCCGACTGTCACGTTGATTTGAGATATGGCAATGCGGATTTGACGGGTCACAAGAACGCCCTCATTCAAATTTTTTGGTACTGCATAAAAAAGAATAAACGGGGGCTGGAGGTGATCCTCCAGCCCCCGTTATTGTATTAGGCTGATTATTGATTGTTTAAAAACTGTTTTTAAAATTCTGAATAAAAAATATGTCTGTTGTCTTCAATTTGAGCAGTTTCACGCAAATTAGAAAACCACGCGCCGATTACCTCTTGCCGTTTTTGTGAAACTAGCTGTTGATATGATGTTTTGCGCTCTTCAGCCAACTTTTCTTCATCAATAGCTGTTTTGTTGAGTACCTGAAGGATATATGCACCTCGGTCTGTGGTGACAATGTCACTGGTTTGCCCTTGTTCCAAACGGAAGGCTGTGCCTACAAACGCATTGCGACTGCCCACACTTGGGACAAAACCCACGCGCGCAAATGCTTCGGGTTTTTTTACTGTAAGATTGAAGAATTTGGCTGCTTCTTCTAGTGATTTGCCTGTTTTGATCTGCCCGAGTACTTCGACCAATCGATCAGAAGCTACTTTCACTTTTTTGCGTTGTTTCAGTTTACTGACAATTTGGTTTTCTACTTCGTCAACGGGTTGTGGGCCTGTTGGGCGTGTTTCACGCAAACTAAACACGTAAAGACCTTGCTCGGTTTCGTAGACATTTGATATATCGCCAGAGTTGCTTGAGAGGAACGTGTTAACAAGTCCTGATGTTTTGTTTCCCAAGAGTGGAAAAAAACTACCTGCTGTAAGAAACCCTGTCTCTTGGTTTTCTAAACCGGCTTGGTTTACGGCTGTGTCAAATCCAATTTCTTCTGCTTTGCTTTTGAGATCTTGAGCGATCACGCGTAAGCTGTCGAGGGTATCACGCCCAGGCTTAACTTCAATAAGAATATGCCGAGCATGTACTTCTAAGCTGTCGGCAGCCCCTTTTATTTCTTCTACTTTGATGATATGCCAACCAAACTGTGTTTTAACTGGTTCTGAAATTTGCCCGGGCTTTAAAGCAAATGCAGCTTCTTCAAAAGGTTTTACCATACGGCCTTTGCCAAAAAAACCTAAGTCTCCACCCCGTGGGCCACTGGGGCCGTCGGAGTAGATGCGGGCCAATTCGGCAAAATCTTCGCCTCCTCGGGCTTCTTCAAGCACGCGGTGAATTTCTTTTTGAATCTCGGCTTCGTCACGTGCGGTGGGCGCTTTGTCTAAAGCAATGAAAGCCGCTTTAATGGATGGGTCTTGTTGAAAGTCGTCGCGATGTTTGTCATAATATGCTTGAATTTCGGAGTCACCAATGAGTGTCAGTGAGTCGGGTATGGACGAAACATCCATATCAACATAAGCTACGCTGACCTTTTCGTTGCGGTCGATGTAGTTTTGGCGCACCTCGGCAT
>JABIFK010000805.1 GCA_018650745.1 Candidatus Latescibacterota bacterium
CAACAATGTCCATAAGATATCCTTCACCGTCACTTTTTAACGATTGATTTATAAAACGATTAAAATCCCAAATAAAAGAACGGAGCACAAATTAGGAGAGTTTACACTCCGCATCACGCGCTCCGCTCTTGATATTGCATCACTTCTGTATTGCAAACAATGTATTTCGTGTTCCAATATAAAGCACACCATCCTTTGCCACCGGTGTGGTATAAACGGCACTGCCCATATTAATTTCGTTGATCAATTCAAACTCTTTTCCCGCTTTCATAATCGCCACATCGCCATCTTCATCGCCCAAATATACTTTGCCATCGGCCACAAAAGGAGAGCCCCAAATGGCAGCAAACGTATCATACTTCCAATACTGTGTGCCCTTTGCCAAATCCAAGCAATACACAAAACCGCTCAAATCAGCTGCATAAAGCAATCCATCGTGAATCGACACCGTTGAAATAGTGCGGTTATAGTTCTCGTTGCCAAAATGCCACACCGCATGTGTATCGGTCACATCGCCTTTGCCTGTTGCATCAATAGCCCACAAATGACCTTTACCTTCACCGTGTTCGGGGTCTTGTCCCACACCAATAAACACTTTGTTGTCATAAATAACAGGTGTCCCAACAATCGCATTGCGCGTGCCCCGACCACCCAATTCCCACACCGCATCTTTGGGATTGCAATCAAACTTCCAAATCAATTCACCAGTTGTAGGCTCTAATCCATAGACCCAGCCATCACCTCCTGGGCAAATTAGCTGGGGTTTGCCATTCACCATACCATAAGAGGGATTGGACCACTGCCCGTGCAAAATATCCATGCCCGGATAATCTTTCTCCCAGGCCAATTCACCCGTCTTCAAGTTGATGGCAATAAAACTCGGTGCCAAAGGCGACGGAATAGCCACATGGCCTTCGTCGACACCATTGGCCGTAATCACAAACAGCAACTCACCCCCACCAACGGGTGAACAAACCGCCAAATTATGTGGGAATACGTCTAACGCTTCCAACATATCATAATCCCAAAGAATATCGACCCCAATGTCACTTTTTTCGTCTTCATCCACAAATGGGCCATCATTTTCACCATCCAAAAAACCTTCGGTATCGGCACACACAATACGGCCTTGGTTGGAGACGTAATACATGCGATCGCCCCGAATAAAAGGCGTGGAACAAATCCCTTGCTGGGGCCAATCGTTCACACGCCCAATGGGCAATTTGGGATGTGCCGATTGCCACAAAAACTTGCCATCGGCTTCCTGAAATGCCATCATCACACCGCGATCACCCACAATTTTAGGATTGCGTGCGTTTTGATTGTTGGTGCCCATAAACACCTTACCACCCAACAACACAGGACCACCATAAGACTGGGCCCCTAAAGCGGCTTGCCACTTAATATTCTCACCCGACTCGGCATCCCACGACGTGGGCAAATTCTTTTCATCTGACACCAAGTTGCGATCGGGCGTAAAACCCCACATCGCCTCCTCTTGGGCATAAACCGAGGTCGCCAACACCAAGATTGCACAACTGCTCAAAATGTGTTTCAATCTCATAGTTCTCTCTTTTTAAAAAGGTTTAAAAGATCGTCTTTGTTTTTATGGTCGTAGGGGCAGGCCCCCGTGCCTGCCCTATCACTTCCGGTTAAAAACAGGACATCCACTTCGGTCAAAAACAGGGCATCCACGGGGGGATGCCTCTAATTACCACACCTTTACATTGTCAAAATAAATCGTTGCAGGAGAATAGCCATACAGCCCGGGACTGCCTTCGTGTACGGGCAAAGGATCTTCCACTTCAATGGTCCACGCATCGGGCTCGGCCTCATCACGTTTCCACACTTTACCACGCACAATAGCCTTACCGTCTTCAATATCTACTTTCATTTTCATCGTGTACCACACATCCACATCCCACTTAAAGTCAACATATTTGCGCATACGCAAATCGGAAGACCAAGACCGCACTTCCAAACGTTGATGAATCCCCTGCATATCTAAAAGATACCGATTGGCCACCAAGCCCAAATCGGGCAAACGTCGTCGGTTTTTTGTGCCTATCAAATCGGTCTGTATCGTATAGCCTTTCATCTCGGGTGGTCCTACATACAAACTAGACCGGTCCAATCCCCTAGCAGCAGGTGGTTTGGCCAATACCTTGCTGCCGTCTTTCTCTTCCACCTTAAACCCACGCCCCCCCCACACCCAATGTGTTGGGTTTTTACCCATTGCAACATTTTCAAAATCTTCTGTCCACGGCACATCTGGCACCGCACGCACCCAAGTTTGCCCAGTCAAATCACCCACCTTGGCCACCACCCAGCCACCTTGCCCAACTTTAGAGGGCATAAATAACCCACCTGCCACTTGCCCCTGCAAGCCATTCAAAGACCACTGCGCATCTACGGGGCCAATTAAACGCCCTTTTTCATCATATGCGTGTACGCTTAAGGGCAACATTTCACCCGGTGCCAAGGTTGCTTCTGCAGGCATAGTCAAAATGGTTGCCGGTGTAGCCCCCGCAGTTGCCATCTCGTGTTTAACAAATGGAGAAGGCGTCACCTTAAAGGGCGCATCTTTATCGCCTAAGCAAAACAAACCCGCTTCGGTCGCCAAATAAATACGGCCATAAGCCACTGCCGCAGAACTATAAATTTCGGCATGAGCACCATCGGTCATATTGATCTGCTCTTTATCAAGTACTTTGGCTCCTTCATCATTCACTTCCAAAATCTGAAATCCACCATTGACTTCCGTCACATACAATTTGCCATCGGCCCACGTGGGCGACCCTTTGCCCACCGTACCCACATTGTGCTCCCAATATTCCTTCCCTGTCTCGCCATCCAAACAATGCACATTGGCCGAGTTATCAACCACATAAACACGCCCCGCGTGAACAGCAGGAGACGCATAGCCCACCGTCATCCCATCTTTACGCCAAATCTGTTTGCCTGTTGTTACATCCAAACAGACCACACTCCCCAAAGCTGTGCTGCCCACATTCTCTTCACTGTGTGTGGCATAAACCTTATTGTCTGACACAACAGGAGATGTATTAAGCCCACGATTGCTAAACGGAAACCCCCAAATCGCTTCACCCGTTGCAACCTTAAATGCAAAAATGCCCCCATTGCCATTGCCTGCAACAAACGCGCGCACCCCATTAATGGTTGTTGCAACAGGTGTAGAATACACCGTCAAATCTTTCTGATTGCCACCCCCTGGGCGAGACATCCAAATCGTTTCACCCGTAAGTTTGTCAAATGCCATATATCGATGTGAAGGTGGCCGTCCTGCCCAACCTTTGCTGCCCATACTCACCATAACCAAACCGCCATCCACAACAGGTGTATGCAAACGCCCACCATAACCTGAAATGCGATTGAATTCTTCGGTCAAAGAACGCACCCACTGAACATTGCCGTCACCATCAAAACATAGAAATAGACCGCTCACCAAATGTGCATACACATTGCCAGTTTCACCATCGGCACCCAAACTTGCCCAACCCAACCGGTTAAACGGAATGGTCGAATGCCAAACGTTAAACTTCTTTTCCCACAACAGCTTACCACTTTTGGCATCAAAACACGCAATGTGCTCTTGCTCAGTGATGTCTTTGCCCGTGCGACCAATCACATACACCTTCCCACCCACAACCACAGGTGTAGAGCGCCCAATAAAATCAGAACGCCACACCAAATTTTCGCCCTCCAATGACCACTGAGAGACCAAACCCGTCTCAGGTGACGCCCCACTCTGCCCCGGACCGCGCCAATGCGTCCAATCTGACGCCGAAATATTTTGAACACCAACAGCTAAAAAACAACAAAAAACCAAAGAAAAAACTGTCCGCATATGCAACCACCCTCCTGATTGTTGAACCCGATAAAAACAAGCTATGAAACTATATAAGGCCATAATATAGTCTTTCGACGAAAAATGGTGCTATCATGTTCCATTTTCTAAAAATGTACCCAAAAACATCACCATCGGCACTCTCAAAAACCCTGCTTACGGTCATTATTTGGGAACCTTATCAAATTAAAAAAAGTCTATACTGTGCAGCAATATACCGCCTTAAGCAAAATTTTCAAGTGCGACAAAGACGGTATATTTCCTATTTGTGTTCGTTTGGGCCTTATATTTTATTGCTCACAGAAGGATAGAGCCCAAAAAGCATTGAAAATCGGCTATCTTACACCCAATATAGGCTAAATCAACTCCTTAGTATTTGTTTATCCATTTTTGCAGGAGGGCACAGAATGATTCAAAGATTATTGTGTATCATATCCATATTGTCACTTTCATTCGGCATTCAAGCACAAGAACATTGGCCACAATGGCGCGGGCCCAATCAAAATGGCGTGAGCACATCCACAAATTTGCCCACCTCCTGGAACTTGGAAAAGAATTTGGTTTGGAAATCAAAATTGCCCTCTTGGAGCGGTGGCACACCCGTTATTTGGGGCAATCACATTTTTCTCACCTCACCCTCACCCGCATTAACCGAAGCAGAAAAGGAACCCGGTGGCAATGAGTTGTATATTCTCTGTCTCTCAAAAACAGACGGCAAAGAACTTTGGCGTGTAAAACTCGACGAAGGCAATCGACTCTGGCGCAAACACAACAATACTTCCCCATCGCCCGTTACAGATGGCAAACACGTTTGGGTGATCACAGGCACGGGCCAAGTGACAGCCCTCACAATGGCAGGCAAAGTCGTTTGGACACGCAACTTACAAGACGACCACGGTGAATTTGGCCTCAACTGGGGATATGGTGCATCCCCCTTATATGATGACGGAAAACTCATTGTCCCAGTGCTCCACGGTATGCACACCGATAATCCGTCCTATATATTGGCATTAGACGGCCTCACAGGCAAACCAATTTGGCGACAAGAACGTGCCACAAATGCCCGCAGAGAATCGCCCGACGCCTATACAACACCAACCCTACTCAAACACAATGGACAAACACAAATTGTGATTACAGGTGGCGACGTGGTCACCGGGCACAACCCAAAAACAGGCAAAGAAATTTGGCGAGCAAACGGTCTAAACCCCGAAAACAGCGGCAGCTACCGCATCGTGGCATCTCCATTGGCCATTGATGGTATGATTTATGCCCCCACACGCAAACGCCCCCTATTGGCCCTACCAGCAGGCGGCACAGGTGACGTCACAAATTCTGTCCTCTGGAAATTTGACGGCGCAGGCGCACCCGATGTGCCCACACCAGTATCAGACGGCAAACATTTTTATATGGTTGACGACCGAGGTTTGGCCACGTGCCTCAATGCCAAAACAGGCGAAGTCATCTGGGGGCCCGAACGCACCGCCCAAGGCACCGTAAGCGCCTCCCCAATTTTAGCAGACGGCAAACTCTATGTTTTAAATGAATACGCCGTCACCACAGTGCTCTCTGCTGGCCCCAAATTCAAAGTGCTATCCACCAATGAATTAGACGACACCTACACCCTCTCATCACCGATTGTTTCCGGTTCACGAATATTTATTCGCACAGCAACACACCTCTATTGCCTTGGAATGAATTAGAACCAACTTGCTTGATGATCCTTGATTCCCTATCTTTTTAATCAGTATGAGCGCAGGGGGGAAACGAGGCGGGTGCCTCGCCGGGTGCAACACAAAGCCTTGGCGTGCGGGAAACCGCATAGGGTTCGAGCCCCTCTCCTTCTGCCAATTAAATGACAAATTAAAAGGCTTACGGATAAATTCCGTAAGCCTTTTTCAGTTACAAGCATAATCCAACATTTCAATCAACCTAAGCAGCACAAAGCTGACTGCCCCCATCCACACGCAAAATCTGACCACTGACAAATGTCGCCAATGGTGAAACGAAAAATTGCACCGCTGCGGCAATTTCATCGGGGTGTGCATAACGCAACAAAGTCGGTTGATCCATCGCATCCAATAATTCTGCACTCGCTTGTCGTGTAGCCAAAAATCGAGCACTGGTTGATCCGCCAGGGGCCACCATATTCACCGTGATATTGTGCTCACGAAGCTCGGAGGCCAAACACCGCGTATAATTGGCCTGAGCCGCTTTGGCCGACGCATAAATAACGCCGTCAGACCGACCCATAAAATCTGCGGTCGATCCAATATTCACAACGCGTCCACCGCCTCGCGCAATCATCCCCGGCACCACTTCTCGGCAGCAGTCAACTGTTGTAATAAAATTGCGATCCACCACCGACTGCACATCCTCGGCCGTAATGTTTACGGCATCATTCGGCTCAGGTTTCCCCCCAGCAACGGCAATGTCACCACCCGCATTATTCACCAACATATCAATCGGTCCCAAATTTTTTTCAATTTGTGCAACCGCCGCTTTCACCTGTTCGGGGTCTGATACATCGGCAAATACCGTCGTTACCGGGTTGCCCAACACGGCAATCTCTTCGGCCACATGCCGAGTCGAAGGTGCTTCACCAAATTCAGCCGCCGTTTTATCAGATCGGCTGTGCACCACAATAGACGCGCCACACCGCGCCAACCGCTCAGCAATTGCCCGCCC
>JABIFK010000806.1 GCA_018650745.1 Candidatus Latescibacterota bacterium
CTTTTTGCCGTTAGCGATCCCAATTGGTATTGTCAAGAGACGCGTGTATTTGGTGACCTCTATGCCAACAATCCAGCACTTTTTCAACCGCAGTATCGTGATGTGATTGCACGGTATCAGGAGCAGATCGATGCGTGTTTGACACAGATCGTGGATCAGCGACCGCGACCAGAATGGGAGGTGAATGAGTTTGGTTGGCTTAATTTTGGTAGTGGCCTTCATCATCGGACTTGTGTGCGTGAAGACGAGCATGAGAGTTGGTGGGACAGCAACTATTACGATTTTCCACACGCGGCTATTGTGAATTACTTGCGTACGGGTAAGCTCTTTAACTTGACGACTGCTGTGGAAGCGGGTGTGCACCTGGCGGATCTGGATATTTGCCACAGTTTCCCTGGCAAACCCGAGCTTGCTGGGTCTCCGCGCTCTGGGCCGGTGGTCGGTCATTTTCGAAATTACACACGTGGCCAAGAGTTTATGGGGCATAACTCGTTCACGTTCTATAAGAATGAATCACTTTACGAGCTTTATTATCTTACGGGTGAGCGTTGGTTTCAAGAGGTGGGTTTGATGTCTTCGGAGTTTGCGATGACACATTGGGGCAAGGGCGCACTTCGCAATGTTGCGCACGGTATTTGGGGCGTGTTGAGTGCATATCAGGATACACATGAAAAGCGGTACTTGGATCGGGCGCAGTTTTTTGTGGATGAATGGGCCAAACCTTGGCAGGATGAATTTAACGGTAGTTTCAACGATCAGCTCTGGATGTATGGTTTGCAGTTTGAGGCGTATGATAAGTACTTTCGTTTGACTCGTGATACGGATTCCGCGCGTTATAATCGGATGGCCGTAGACGCTGTGATCACGGAAGAAGTGGGCGATGGCAAGTGGAAGAATGGCGGGGCTGACAGCGGTATTTGCCTTGCGGGTTATGGGTATGCGTATGACTATACGGGTGATGAGGCATATCTCAATTACGGTTTGAAAGTGCTTGAAAAGACGACCGGTGCAGAAGGTATTCGTGTGAAGACCTTTGCGCAGCAGTTTCGTGCTTCGCCTTACTTTTTAAAAGTGCTCACGATTGGTTATGAACCTGAGGCGGTGTTGCAGTCTGATACTGGAGATGGTAAATAATTTTGTATCTCAGGCAGAACAGGAATTGACCTTAGGTTTCTATGAATGTAAAAAGGATATGTTGATGTCACATCTCTGTGATGGATTGCGTTTTAAAATTTTGATTATACTTGCCGTCAATATGTGCACGATGATGGTTTATGCGGAGGGCGAACAGATGTTAAAACCTGCACCCAAAGGGTGGCCAGAAGAGGTGAAGGCGATTGAATATGAGGCGAGTATAGATGCATCTCAGCAACCTATGTTGATTTACACAGCCCAGGCAAAAGAGAAGCGCCCTTTGCTTGTTGGGTTGCACACTTGGTCGGGTGGGTATGAGCAGGCGGGTGGAGAGGCCGTTTATGCGCGTTGGTGTATGGAGAATGATTGGCATTTTATTCATCCTGACTTTAGGGGACCCAACTGGACGCCTGAGGCGTGTGGTTCTGAGATGGCGGTACAGGACGTTCTTGATGCGGTAATATTTATGCAAGAGAACCATTCGGTGGATGTCGATCGGATTTATCTGGTGGGTGTTTCGGGTGGGGGTTATAGTTCCCTTTTGATGGCGGGGAGATCACCTGAAATTTGGGCTGGGGTTTCGGCTTGGGTGCCGATTACGGATCTTGGGGTTTGGTGGGAACAATGTGATGGCAAATTGAATTATGCCAAACATATTGAAAAAGTAGTGGGGGGGAGACCCGATGAAAACCCGAAGACGATAGAAGAATGTGCTAAACGTTCGGCCAGCACGTATCTTGACAAGGCTGTGGGTGTGAATTTGGACATCAATGCGGGCGTGACCGATGGTCACGAAGGTGGGAGCGTGCCCTTTTCGCATTCCCTTTATGCGTTTAATCAGGTTGTTCCCGACAAGGATCATATTGATCCTGATTTGATCGAAGCTTTTTATGAGACAGAGACCTTGCCCGAAGGATTGGAGAAGGCGGATACGGATGCTTTATATGGAGAGAAGCAGCCTATTTTTCGGAAAGTTTCTAAGAACACACGGGTGACTATTTTTGATGGCAA
This sequence comes from Candidatus Latescibacterota bacterium, assembly GCA_018650745.1. Classification (GTDB taxonomy): domain Bacteria; phylum Latescibacterota; class UBA2968; order UBA2968; family UBA2968; genus JABIFK01. The sequence goes on from JABIFK010000806.1 coordinate 2,146, forward strand.
ACATGAGATCATCCATACAGCAGCTCTCAATTGGCTCGCACAGCAACGCAAGGGCAAAGCTGCCAATTGGGATATAAAAGAGCGGTATGATTTGAAGACCACAGACAACGAGACAGAATCGGGTAAATAGGGTGTCGGAGAATAATGTCGGTATCCCGCATCTCTCATATTTTAAGCCTCATTGTCCAATAGCAAGTGTTGTCTGTCTGCTCGAAAAGATGTTTTGAGTTTTGTTCGCCACGCTGAGCGAACCTCTCGCAAGTTGTGGTTGCCGCTGGTTTGTTTCATCATGCCCAGTGGACAGAAGTTGACAAACATAATCTTGCGGGGTTGTGTGTCGATATTTGTACTGGCACAATGTACAATGGCAGTGCTAAAGGCTGCTGCTTGGCCTCGCTTGGCTACGACTGGTGTTGGTTCTGAAAATGTTAGTTCTTGCGGTAAATCGGCAAATTTCGTGGGGTGGGCTTTGATGGGTTCCTTATTGTGTTCTTGCAGCCAATTAGAAATGACCCGATGGCTGCCCAAGCGCACAAACGTATTGCCTCTGCCTTCTGGCAAGTCATCAACAATGACCATCATCATGGCCAGCATACGCCGAGGCGTGGCATCCATTTCTTCATTACTGAACTGAATATCGACGTGTTCACTTTGTGTTTCCCAGTGTGTCGTGTTGTCTGGTCGTTTGAACAAACAGGCCGAAGAATTGAGCACGACATCGTCGGCACGGAGTATAATTTTGGCCGCTTTTTCAAGGTTGGGGTGTTGGAGCACATCTATAAGACCCGGTTCATGGAAGTATTGGGTGATGCCGTTTGTTTTTTCGCCGTGGGTGTAAAGGTGATCAAAACCCGCACTTGCAGCAATCATTTCTTCTTGGGTAAAAACGGAATCGATCAATGTGAGGCCGTCGTTTACAAATTGGTCAATATGGTTTTGTTCGATTTGCATGGTTTCCGAAGCTCCTTTTAGGTTGGGGGCTATTTATATGGGGCAAAGATAATCTTCCTTTGATCGCTTGTCATTTCAAATTTCATCAGGAGAGACAGATATTATGGGAGCAGAGCCTTTGGCATATCAGGTGGCAAAGCTGGGTGAGTCGATTGAGATGGATGGCAATTGGAATAAATCGGTTTGGCAAAAAATAGAGCCGCTGATTATTAATCAACACATGGGTGAGGCACCCGCACATCGACCAGAGGTGTCTGCCAAACTTGCTTGGGATGAAGATGCAGTCTATGTTATCTATCAGGTTGCCGATCGGTATGTTCGGGCCGTGGCCGAAAAATATCAAGATTCGGTGTGCCAAGACAGTTGTGCTGAGTTTTTCTTTACGCCAGGTTTGGATCTTGGGCTTTCTTATTTCAATGTTGAGATCAATTGCGGTGGCACGATGCTTTTGTGGTGGCACCCAGAAGACCGAGAGGCTGTTCCTGTAACGGATGAAGACTGTGAGACCGTTGATATGGGGCATTCATTGCCCAAAATAGTGGAACCAGAGATAACAGAACCGACGACTTGGACGCTTGAATACAGATTGCCGTTTGATCTGATCAAAAAATACTGCCCAGATGCCAGCAAACCTGCGTCGGGGGTTGTGTGGAAGGCCAATCTGTATAAGTGTGGAGATGCGACTTCACATCCACATTGGTTGACTTGGTCTTTTGTGGATCACCCAACACCACGGTTTCATATGCCAGAATACTTTGGACGTTTGTCATTTGAATAAAAGTGATAAGATTTGGAGGATTGTATGAATGATTTAGATCAACTCCGTCAGCGCTTGAAGACGTTGTTTGGTGTGCATGTTGATATTGAAGGGCCTTTGCTTCAAAGCGGTGCTGTGGTGCGCTTTACCGGGATTGATTTGTGCGGCCCGTTGAATGAAGGTCAAGCGGGTTTTCTATTAGATGCCCTAAGTCAGTTTCGGGTTGTGTGCATTGCGGGTCAAGATTTAGATCGATTTTCACTCGGGCCTTTTGAGCGATTTGC
>JABIFK010000452.1 GCA_018650745.1 Candidatus Latescibacterota bacterium
CGCAGTATGAAGAATTCTTCGCAAACGTGGTGAAATAAGAAATCGTCGCAAGTCTACAGGTCTCAGGTCACAAGTCAGAATCATAGAGATTTGTGGTTTTGACCTGTGACCTGTAGACCTGAGACGCAATTGACCAGAGACTTTAATAAATGGCCAAACGACCCAAACGACCCAAGGTGAAACAAGAGCCCAAAGCAAGCTCCCAGTCCACAGGTTCCAAAATCACATTAGAACAGATTGAAACCACACCGTGGTTCTTGCCTGTTTTAGGTGCGTTGGGTTTGCTTATGGGTATTTTGCTTTTTGACAGCAACCTCTCCCTCAGCGGTGACAATGCTCAATTTATCAATCTGGGTCGCTCTCTCGCCGCTGGATATGGCCTCTCCGAAACCTTAGGGGATACACCAACACCGCACACCAAATATCCATTCGGTTTCCCAGTTCTTTTAGCCATTGTAGACAGCATCATTCCAAACAGTCTCATCGCGCTTAAAAGTTTTGTCCTGCTTCTCTACGCCATCTCCTTACCCCTCATCTACAAATTCATCCGCCACTATGCCGAAGCATCTCTATCGCTTTGTGTCGCCATACTGAGCCTTGTCTCCAAACCCCTCCTTGAGTTCTCGCACCAAGTCATGTCCGAGATCCCATTTTTACCCTTTGCACTGTTGGCACTCATACTCTTTCAACGTGCCCATGAAAACGAATCGACAAAAATACTTCTCTTTGCCATCCTCACCAGTATTGCTGCATATTATATTCGCAGTGCAGGCATCGTACTTGTAGGCACAGGTATGATCTTCTTTGCACTGCATCAAAAATGGAAAGAAACAGGCATCATTGCGGGAGGCAGTCTATTACTTGCACTTCCTTGGCAACTTCGCAACCGTGCCTTAGGTGGCAATGATTATGTCAACCAACTGTTCAGCATCAACCCCTATGATCCAGAAGAGGGCTTGCTTACATTTGGCACATTTATAGAACGCATCGTCACCAATGCCCAAATCTATGGCCTGCGCATTATTCCCGACGTTTTTGTGCCATCCTTTGCGACCCAAGCCAACGTGATCTTAGGTCTCATATTTACAGGCTTGGTACTTTATGCCATCGTCATAGGCCTTCAAAAACGACAATTGCCCGCCGTCTTTCTCGTTTGTTATTTGGGGCTCTATTTGCTCTGGCCCCAAGTTTGGTCTGATATTCGGTTCCTCATTCCCGCCATTCCCATCCTTTTTTATGCCTTCTTGACCAGCATCTCCAACCTCACCCAAAAAATCAACGTATCGGCCACGCAAAAAGCAATTGTCATCACTTTTTTGATCGCTTTTGCATCCAACAGCGTCGCAACACATGAACTGTCTGAGCGCAATGGGCAATTCCCTCCCAATTGGAAAAACTATTTTGATGCGGGTGAATGGATCAAAAACAACACAGATCCAAACATAAAAATATCGTGCCGCAAACCCTTCTTAATGAACGCCATCACCAATCGAAAAAGTGGCGGGTATATCTGGGAATCTCCCGACAAAATCATTGCCGATTTTGAAAAAAACAACATCGACATTGTCATCGTTGATAATATTGGGTTTCGTTCAACACCTGAATTTCTCTTTCCAGCAGTTAACACCCATCGCGATCGTTTTGATCTGCTTCACATTGTTCGCAACCCCGATACATACATCTTAAAGTTTAAAAAGAAACCCTCGCCTTCACAGGATGAAGGATAAAAGCGTCGCAAGCCAACACGTCTCAGGTCAAAGTCATGAATCTTTTTGTTTTCGACCTGAGACTTGCCAACTTGTGACCTGCGACAGATCTTTGCCATCTCACCAAATCCCATGAACAATCAAAGAATTCTCATATTCCGCCCCGATCACTTAGGCGACATGTTGCTCACAACACCTGCAATCTATGCGCTTCGTCAAACCTATCCCGATGCCCACATCAGCGTCTTGGCCGGCTCCTGGGCCACATTAATCCTCAAAGGCAATCCAGACCCCAATGACATCATCTCCTGTAATCTGCCCTGGCTCGACCGAACCGGCAAACCCTCTTGGAAACCAATCTCCAAAATCATTCAACAGCTACGCGCACAAAAATTCGATCACATTTTTAACTTTCGCGTGGCAGCAAAAGCCGCAGTCTTTTCGCGTCTCTTAAATGGCAAAAATCGCTGGGGATTTGACGTTAAAAAATCATCTTGGGCATGGAACAATACCGTACATTTCGACCCAAATCGCCATGTCGTAGACAATTACATGTCCCTCATGCACACCGCAGGTGTCACCCCATCACCCGTTCAATTTCGCATCTTTCCCGAAACAGAAGACC
>JABIFK010000229.1 GCA_018650745.1 Candidatus Latescibacterota bacterium
CCCAGACGACGAGGGCGGTCATTGCACCGAGTGTGGCCACATCCTGGGCGGTGATTTCTTTGATGAGAGATTCGGGAATGTCGTTTTCAATCATATTGGCTACGCTTTCGGGTGGGCCAATATAACGGCATTCGGGAAAGGCTGCGTGAATGCGTTGCAGGGATTCAATGCAGGTGTGATCGCCGTGGTTGTGGGTAAGTAAGACAAAGTCGGTTTTGAGCGTGCTTTCATCTAAAGGCGGTTCGGCGTGCATGTAACGTTCGGCCGGCCGGTTGCTTGGGTAATAGGGGTCGATTTGCACAACGGTGCCGTCGGGATGTTTGAGCGCAAAGGTTGATTGCCCAAACCAATGAATACCAACTTTGTTTTCGGGAACGTCGAGAGAATTAAATGGGTGCATGATATGCTCCTTCGGTTGAATTAAATCAAGATTTTTTCCTAAATGAGCTGGTAGCCACATTATGTGATTTTGGATTTTTAGTCCGTAGGACTTTGTCATTGTAGCGATGGAATTTATTCCGTCGCGGTGTTGGTGCGATCACCGAATTGATTTTTTATTCTCAATTATTCCGTCGCGAAGATCGAGTGATTTTCAAGTCTTTTAGATCAATTGTTTGGATGCGAGTGACCACGTGCCGTAGCGAATTTCAAAGGTGAAGTCTACAGGTGTTTGTAATGTGATGAGTACGCGAAAGCTGTCGTTGTCAGGGTCGGATCCTCGCATATTCCAGTCTCTATGAATGCCAGAGCCTGGACCAATGGCAATGCCTTCGTTGCCATTGTGAAAGGTACCGTAACCAGACTTGAGAATGGCGCTCTGCCCATTTTCTACTTGCAGAACATTGTCGTGGGTTTCCCACTCTCCGGGGCCTTCAAACGTGCATTCGATTTCGATGGGGACTCTGTCCAAACCACCGTCTGTTTTGTATTGGAGATTGAATCCGTTTTCAACTTCGACAATGTCGAGCCTGAGATCCATTTCTGGACAGGTCCAACGTTCGCGTGTACTTCTTACTGCTCCAAATTGGCCCATGGGTACTTCTTTATTCAGTGGCAGATCATAACCCGGTGCACGATGATCTGCCCCTTTTTGTGTGAGCCGAATGCCGTTTTCTATGGCTTCCATTTTATCCGCTTGAAGGTTAGATGTGCTCATATATGTGCCAGAAAACTTTATAGCACGCAGGTTGATGTTGCCATATCGCACAGACAGGGCTGTGCGATTTCCTGTGGCGGCTGTGGCCGAAAGAGGGCCACGCTTGACACGCCACAGTCCTGAGATGGGGTAGTGACGTGTATAATTGTTGGGCAGGGGTGAGCGTGTGAGTGTGTCTTTTCGATAATTGGGGTTTTGCATAAAGGGTTGTAACAACCACGGGCTGTGTGCTTGGTCGGTGCCTTGTGAAGCCAAGCTGTCGGCTACCTGTGCCCAAACACCATTTTGATCACGCTGAGCCATATCAAAAAATGAGTCAGCAATACCAACGGGCACGACGCGCAAACCGCGATCTTGGCGGTTGGAAATGGAGGTGACCACGGTACCGTCTTCGTGAAAGAGATGGGCCATAATGTCGAGGTTTTTACGCACGGCGTCGAGCAGCTCAGGTTTGTTGAGGCTGTCGGCCATAAAGCGTAAGGAGCGGTCACACACGGCGTTGTAAACACCCGTAGACCGCTCGGTATATTCGCCATCGGCGTTGATGTCGATGGTCTCGGCCAAGATGCGATCGACATAATCACGTGCAGGCAGTTCGGGAAATAGGAGAAGGGCTTGTGAAAGTCCAGAGCAAACAACCCAGCGATGATTGGGCGTGTGGAACCCACGGTCAATCATTCCTGCTGCGGCTGTGCGTACATATTCTCCAAGCGTGTCCGCAATTTCTTGGGCCCGTTTGTTGCCTGTTTGCGCCTTTTGTCGTGCCACTTCAACGACTGGCGAAAGAAGTTGCACGGTGAAGCCTGTATCGGGAGGCGATTCCCAGTTAACGGACACAAGGTCTATCAACCCTGTTGGGCGTTGCCATTTTCTTTGGAATGCGATGGATTTTTGAATGCGATCAAAGAGTTCGTCATTGTTTTCAAGATTTGAACCCTCTGCCAAAAAAACATAACACGCACTGGCAAGGTCTGAGGCATTACATCCATGGTCGGCATTGGGGTGTGCGCCACTACGCTCAGAGAGGAATGCGCCAAAGGCTGGATCATTTGAATCGAGAATTTGGCGTGCCAATGCCGCCTTGACGCGTTTGGTTTGGGATTGAAGGACGGATTCGTAGGTGTACATGTGCTTGCCTCACTTTATAGAAAACGAAAAAAGTTATACTAAGTTCATGATCCATATGTCTGGTGTGGTTGTCAAGTGCTTTGGGTGCGTGGTTGCAAAGATGCGGATTGAAGGATATATTGGTAGCCGATTGGTTTTGGGATAAAGGCTTTCAAAGGAGCTGTTCTGTTGTTTAAACTGCGCATGATATTGATTCTGCCACTTTTCTTGTGGAGCGGATGTTTGTCGCCTGATCCAGGTGGAAAAGCGCAAGAAATGGGTATAGAAGTTAAGCGGCGGACCAAGCAGGAGAGTCGCGCACCCAAGGCTCTTGACCCGAAAATTTTAATGGCACGTTCCTTTGGTGAGTCTCCAATGTTATCAGAGCGGGTTGCCCAAGGAAATTTGCCGCCTGTGGCAGAGCGCCTGCCTGAGAACCCTTTGGTTGTTGTGCCAATAGATACCATTGGTGTATATGGCGGAAGTTTGCGACGGGCATTGACGGGTGACATTGTTCAAACGGCGGGCGTGAATAAGACGCTGAGCGAAAATCTAATGGGGCTTGAACGGCCTTTGCCAAATCGTGTGGTATTAAATTTGGCGGAGCACTACGAATATCAAGATGCAGGTCGTGTGGCCATTTTTAAAATTCGCAAAGGCATCAAGTGGTCCGATGGGCATCCCTTTGGTGTGGATGACATTTTATTCTGGTACCACGATATTGAGATGAATGAAAATGCGCGCAATTCACCTTTACCCCCTTCTGTGTGGTTGGTGGATGGCGAACCGATTGGAATTGAGAAGGTAGATGATTATACCTTGAAGGTTTTTTCGCCCAAACCATTAGGGCGGGTGTTGTTTGCTTTGAGTTTGGACACTGTTGCTTATCCCAAGCATGTTTTGTCACAGTATCATCCCAAATACAATGCCAATGCGACTTATGAAGCGTTTCGAGACAGCACTACGAGTGCGCAGCTCATTATGAAACCGGGCATACCGCGTTTGTCGGCTTGGGTGCCGGTTGAGTGGATTCGTGGACAACGTCTTGTATACGCGCGTAATCCCTATTATTGGAAGGTAGATTCTGCTGGCAATCAGTTGCCTTATGCCGACCGGTTGGTGTTTAATGTGATACAAGACCCACAGGTGATTTTGCTTAAGTTTGTCAATGGTGAACTTGATCTGTTTGGTCGGTATGCGCAAATTGATATGTTTCCAACATTGCAATCAGAAGAGCGGCGTGGTAAATTTGAGTTGCGGATTACGGGCCCAGAGCGCGGCCCTGCATTTTATTTGAATTGGGATACGCCAAAACCCGCGCTACGGGAAGCATTTCGAAATAAGGCTGTGCGCGTTGCGTTGTCTCAGGCGATTACCCGTGAAGAGATTAATCAAATTGTGTATCACGGATTGTTGGAGCCATCTGGATATGCGTTTGCGCGGTCGAGCCCTTATTTTTCAGATGCGCTGTATAAAAAGTATTCGGCATACGATCCTCATTTGGCTAAGGAATTATTGGATAACGCAGGGTATCGCGATTCGGATGGGGATGGTTTTAGAGAGTTCAAAGATGGATCGCGGTTTGAATTGAATTTGGATGTTACACCGGGTGCTCGGGTATCGATTTGCGAGCTGGTTGCCGATCATTGGCGGGAAGTAGGCGTTAAGGTCAATTTAAATATTGGCCTGCGCGATATGATTTGGCCCCGGCGAAACAATGGTGAATTTGATGTGCACACGTGGTCACTTGAAGGCCCCGCCGATCCACTGGGCCGTTTGAACGATTGGGCCATTATGGGGCCGAATGTTCCCTTCTGGCATCGCAATGCATTTACCGAAGGGCCAGACTGGTTACATGAAGCCACCGATTTGATTATGAAAGTGCTGACAACCGTTGACGAAAAAGAAGTGTTTGGTTACATGATGCGTGTGCACGAACTTCATTCTGAAAATGTTCCTGTAATTGTGGTGGGTTTTCCGTATCATGTATGGGGTGCCAGTACGCGGTTGGGGAATGTGCCATATCAAAACAGTGCTTCTTCTGTGCATAGAGGATGGAGCAGGCCTGTGTATCATGAGCAGATTTATATCAAGCAATGAATACGGCCTCAGGTCCCAGGTCAAACTGCAAGATCTATCAGACCTGTGATACTTTGACCTGAGACCTGTGACCGTTTTTGATTCTTAGGAGTTTTTTTTGTCTGAAGAGTTTAACCTTTTGCAATTGATTCCCCCAGCCCCAGAAGATCGTTTACCGGTTTGGCGCGACGATGGCAGTGTGTTACAAGTGAATGAGATTTTTTATTCCCTTGAAGGCGAAGGTTCGCGTGTGGGACAACCCACCACCTTTGTGCGGTTGGCAAAGTGCAATTTGCGCTGTTTTTTTTGTGATACTGAGTTTGATACATTTGAAGAAATGGCAATTGCCCAGATTGTAGAAGAGGTGCGTCGGCATTCTGCGCAGTGGGTTTGTTTGACTGGTGGTGAACCTTTAGGACAAAATATCACGCCTTTGTGTGATGCGTTGAAAGCGGCTGGGTATCGTTTGCATATCGAAACGAACGGAACGGTGGACCCAGACCCCGAGTTATACAATTTGATTGAACATTGGACGGTGTCACCCAAACGGAGAGAGATTGCCGATGGGTTGACATATATTACGGAGCTTAAATATGTTGTTGGCAAAACGTTCCGTGAAGACAGTGTAGATGAAGATCGAGCAGATATGGTTTTCTTACAGCCAGAATCCAGTTCGCCAGAGTATACACACAAAGTGTTGGAGATTTTATCTCGGCATCCCACGTGGCGCTTGTCGTGTCGTATTCATAAGGTTTTGCACTTGCCCTAATGTGGAGAGCGTTTCGTAGAAGGTATGTAGGGCGATGTTTATTATCCTGACCCGTGCGTTTGTTGGTATTCCGTTTTGTTAAAAGAGGTGCATTATGAGTAAAATTAAATTGGCAATGGTGGGGTGTGGTGGTATGGGGGGAACACATATGAGACGGTTCCAAACATTGCGAGAGCGGGTTGAATTGACTGCGGCGGTAGATGTGGTGCGTGAAAAAGCGGAGGCCGTAACTGATCAGTTTCCGGGGGCTACGGTGGCGACTGATTTTCATGAGGTATTGGATGATGTGGATGCTGTTCTATTGGCATTGCCGCACCACTTGCACTTCTCTGTTGCACAAGCTTGCTTGGAAGCGGGAAAACATGTGTTGCTGGAAAAACCTATGGCCAATTATGAAGTGGCGTGCAAAGAGTTGATCCAAACGGCAGAAGCCAAGAAACGGGTTTTAATGATCGCTTATTGTATGCGGTTTCACCCGTTGGTGATGCGTATGAAAGAGTTGTTAGACCAAAAAACATATGGCGATGTTTTTCAAGTGTCTATCTGGACTGAGCAATTGACGCGGTATCCAGAAGACCATTGGGCATCAAGTAAAGAACGATTGGGCGGTGGACAATTGTTTAGCCATGGGTGTCATTATATCGATTTGTTGTTGTGGTTTTTGGGGCGGCCTATTAAGGGCATGCATATGGGCACAAATTTGGGTACGCCTTGGATGGAACGTGAAGGCACGAGCAATGTGACGCTTGAATTTGAAAACGGACGATTGGGGTATCACTTTGGTACTTGGGGGGCCAGGGGGTCACGTTTGCGATATGCCATTCATGCACACTGTACGGAAGGGATGATTGAAGCCGACATTACGAATGGCAGGCTTGTGTACATTCATCGTGGAGAAGAAACCGTTCTATTAGATGCAGAGTCGGGCAAACACACAGAAAATGAAATGGCACATTTTTTAGATTGTATTGAAACGGGCCAGCAGCCTCTTACGGATGGTATCGGAAGCTTGCAAGGGTTGCGTGTGATTTGGAAATTGTATGAAGCTGAAAATGAGGGCCGAATTGCCGATTTGACGGGGTTGGGCTTGGACGAGGTGTGAATGTGATTTTAGAAACAGCTCACGGGGCATTGCAATGCCCCGCTTTTTTGCCCGATGGTACACGTGGTGTGGTGCGCGCCTTGGATGCAACGGATGTCGCCAATTGCGGTGTTGAAGCCATGATGGTGAATGCATTGCACTTGTCGTCTCATCCGGGAACGACAGTGGTGAAGCAGATGGGGGGGATCCATTCCTTTATGGGGTGGGACAAACCCGTGATGTCCGATTCGGGGGGCTATCAGGTGTTTTCATTGATTGCAGAAAATCCCAAATCGGGGTCTATTTCGAAGAAGGGGTTTGTCTATCGGTTGGGCAATGGTGGAAAAAAACAAACACTCACCCCAGAAAAGTGTATCCAAAAACAGTTTCATGTAGGGGCCGATGTGATGTTTTGCCTCGACCATTGTACACATCCTAATGCAGGTGTAGAAGAGCAGAAGTTGAGTGTGAAACATACGATTGCTTGGGCCAAACAATGTCGCGATGAATTTGACCGCAGACAAGATCGAAACGAAACAAAGTTATTTGGGGTGGTGCAAGGGGGAATGGATTTTGATTTGCGCCAGCAATGTGTAGAACAGTTGGTAGAAATAGGGTTTGATGGGTATGGGTTTGGTGGGTGGCCGATATCTGATGATGGGGCTTTGGTTGAGGCCGTTGCTTGGGTTGCTGAGCTGCTGCCCAAAGATTTGCCCAAACATGCATTGGGCATTGGAAAACCAGAGAATGTGGTGCGGGCTTTTCATTTGGGTTATGATACCTTTGATTGCACCATACCAACACGTGATGCAAGGCATAAGCGGTTGTGTATTTTTAATGACGCACCAGACCGTGTGAATTATGATTCTGATTTTTATCGATATGTTTATATAGATGACGAGCGATACGCGCGCGATGCTGAACCTGTTGATCCTACCTGTGATTGCTTGTGTTGTAAACACTATTCGCGCAGTTATTTGCATCACTTATTTGATATTCGTGACACCTTGGCTTTTCGGCTGGCGACGATTCATAATCTGCGATTCTATGTCAGAATGATGGCACAGTTATCAGCTATCAGTTGTGAGGCACTCCAAAAAGATATGGCTGAAAAACGACCTCTGGGGGGATAAGGATGGCAGAGGTCGCGGATCAAGTTATCGCGCAACTTCGCAAAAGTCGAAAATATCGCGATTTGTGTGATGAAACGTTGGCGCGTGTCGCGCAGTGGGCCGCGGTGCGAAATGCTTCGGCCAAGGCTGCCACAAAAGCAGCCAAACGTAAATTGCATCAAGTTTATGGTGCTTATGTTGGGCAAGTAGATGTCAATCAGGTTTTGGCATTGGTTGATCAAGTGGACCGAAATACTCCCAAGCCGATCTGTGAACAAATTTTGCGTACACATGTTTCTACGGCTGAGCGGTTGGATGACTTGGGAGTGGTATTTGAGGCCGTTTGGGATGTAACTGGGCAGCCTAAGCGTGTGATGGATTTGGCTTGCGGACTTAATCCATTTGCTTTGCCTTGGATGGGGCATATTGAAGAATATTTTGCGTGTGATATTGATATACGTTTGGCCAGTTGTATTGGCAAGTTCTTTGAAAATATAGGTTTTTCGGGTGTTTCATCGTGTCATGATTTGTTGGTAACTGTGCCCAGCTGGCAGGCCGATGTGGTTTTTTTGTTTAAAACACTGCCTTGTTTGGAACAACAGGAAAAAGGGGCCGGGTTGGCTATCTTGAAGCAAATTCAAGCGCCTCATATTGTGGTTTCGTTTCCGTCCCAATCTCTTGGAGGCCACAACAAAGGCATGACCGCACATTATGATGGCATTATTAGGCAATTGGCGAATGATTTGAAGGTGCAAATACATCCTCTTGTTTTTGCTCGCGAATCGTATTATGTGCTGTCTGCTTGAGTGTGTTCAATGGGTTGATTTATTTGTTGATAGGTCGTTTTTTTACATGAGGTTGCGTTTGTTAAAATGCAGAGTTTTCGCTTGACATCGATAGGGTGCTATTATAGATTTACCTAACTCTACGGTTTTTGACATCTTTCAAACCTATTGCCGACGGAGCGCCAGCTGGGAATCACTTCATAAGGAATCTCCTTTTTAACTTTTCCAGCGCGCATTCGGTATTTGCGCGTTTTTGTTTTTTATGCCCATAAAAATTACACTACCTGATGGTTCAATTAAAGAAGTTGACGTTGGTACAACTGTACTTCAAGTAGCTGAGTCTATTGGGGTTGGGTTGGCTCGAGCTGCCTTAGCCGGCAAGGTTGGTGGCACACCCGTTGATTTGAATTATGCCATTCAAGAAGACAGCAATCTGGAAATTTTAACCTTTTCCAGTGATGATGGCAAAGAGGTTTATTGGCACAGCACAGCACATATTTTGGCTCAAGCTGTGCAAGATTTGTTTCCCGATGCCAAGGTGACTATTGGTCCACCTATTGAAAATGGATTTTATTACGATTTTGATATTGAACGCCCATTCACACCTGATGAATTAGAAAAAATTGAAGTGCGGATGTTGGCGATTGCCAAAGAGAATCAGTCTTTTGAGCGTGAAGAAGTTTCACGTGATGAGGCAGCCAAGCGATTTGGCGATTTGGGCGAGTTCTACAAATTAGAGCTTTTAGATGCCATAGCTTCAGATGAGACTGTCAGTATTTACAAAAATGCTGATAAATGGTACGACTTGTGTCGTGGTCCACATGTTCCGTCAACAGGACGTATTAAGTCCATTAAGTTGCTGAGTTCTTCGGGGGCATATTGGCGCGGTGATGAAAAAAACAAGATGCTGCAACGCATCTATGGCATTTCTTTTCCCGATAAAAAAGAATTACAAGCCTATTTGGATCGAATCGAAGAAGCAAAACGGCGCGACCATCGCGTTTTGGGCACGCAATTAGATTTGTTCTCGGTTAATGATAAAGTTGGACCAGGTTTGGTGTTGTGGCATCCAAAAGGGATGCGCGTTCGGGCAGAAATCGAAGATTTTTGGCGTCAGGCACATTATCAGGGCGATTATGATATTGTTGGATCGCCTCATATTGGCCGGTCAACACTGTGGGAAACCAGTGGGCATTTAGATTTCTATCGCGAAAGTATGTATTCTGCGATGGATATTGATGGGCAAGAGTATTTTGCCAAACCTATGAATTGCCCGTTTCATAGCATGATCTATAAAAGCAGTATGCGCAGCTATCGTGATTTGCCCTTTCGGTGGGCCGAAATGGGTACGGTTTATCGCTATGAGGCTGCTGGGGCATTACACGGTTTGATGCGTGTGCGTGGTTTTACGCAAGATGATGCCCATATTTTTTGTCGTCCTGATCAAGTAGATAATGAAATTACTCAGGTGATCGATTTTACGTTGTTCATTTTACGATCTTTTGGGTTTGAAGATTTTACCATCGACATATCAACGCGACCAGATAAGTATGTGGGAGATCCCAAAGATTGGGATATGGCCACTGCGGCATTGACCCAAGCAGTTGAAGCGCAGAATTTATCATATGGTGTCGATGATGGTGGCGGTGCGTTTTATGGTCCTAAAATTGATGTGAAGATTAAAGATGCTTTGGGGCGCGAATGGCAATGTTCAACCATTCAGTTTGATTTTAATCTGCCCGATCGTTTTGATTTAAGTTTTGTTGGACAAGATGGCAAACACCATCGGCCCTATATGGTGCATCGTGCTTTGTTAGGGTCTATGGAGCGATTTTTTGGTGTTTTGGTCGAACACTATGCGGGTAATTTCCCCGTTTGGTTGGCACCTGTTCAGGTGGCTATCCTGCCGGTTTCAGATCCCTTTGTTGATTATGCCACAGATGTTGCTAAGCAATTAAAAGCGGCGGGCATACGTGTTGATGTTGATGACCAAGATGCAAAATTAGGTTATAAGATTCGAGAAGCAGAAGTTCAAAAAGTGCCCTATATGCTCATTGTGGGCGGTAAAGAAGTGGAGAATTCTACTGTGGCTGTGCGCCGGCACGGAGAAGGCGATTTGGGTGCTTTGAGTGTGACGGATTTAATTTCTCGTATTCAAGGCGAAATTGAAAACAAACAAGAAATATCCCTTATTTCTCCACATATATAGCAGTAGGGCTGTCTTTAAAATCTCTCTCGGAGGTGATCGTATCAATAGAGGTCCAAGAGGTAACAACAATAATACGCGGGAAGTGGGACCGCGCATCAATCGCCAAATTCGGATTCCCCAAATTCGTCTCATAGACCAAGAAGGTGAGCAACTGGGGGTTGTTGAAACGGCAAAAGCTTTGGAACTGGCAGAAGAGGCCGATCTGGATCTGGTAGAAGTTGCCCCCAATGGGCGGCCGCCAGTTTGCCGAATTATGGATTATGGCAAATATCAATATGAGCAGAGTAAAAAGGCCAAGAAGGGTCGCCAACACGCATCTCAGTTAAAAGAAATTCGGATGCGTGTGCGTATTAGTGATCACGATTATCAGTTTAAAATGAGACACGTTGAGAAGTTTTTAACACAACGTCATAAAGTGCGTGTGGCTGTCGAATTTCGCGGCCGTGAGAACGCACACCGCAACATGGGACGAGAATTGTTGGCACGTGTTGAAGAAGATTTGAAAGAGGTCGGGCAAATAGAGACGCCTGCCCGCGATGAAGGGCGTAATATATTCATTATTGTAGCGCCAAAGTCTCAAAATTAAATATTTCTTAATAAAGCAGATAGATTTCGTTTCATGTCGTGAAAGGAGTTTTTTGTGCCTAAAATGAAAACCCACAGTGGTGCCAAAAAGCGTTTCAAAAAACGCAGTTCTGGCAAGATTGCCCGAAAAAAAGCCACTGCTGGCCATAATTTGATCAAAAAAACAAGCAAGCGTAAAAGCGATTTGCATTTGGCTGCACAGGTTCACGCTTCTGATGTGGGACGCGTAAACCGAATGTTATCGGCCTAAATAAATTTTAAAAACGTATTGAGAATCACGAAACAAGCGTCTTTTTGCTTGGTGGTTCTTGTTTCATTGATTCGGAGATTTTGTCATGCCAAGAGCAACGAATAACCCAGCGTCGAAGCGTAGACGCAAAAAGATATTGAAACAAGCGAAAGGTTACCGTGGGGGCCGCAGTAAGCTCTTGCGCACGGCCAGTGGTGCTGTAGATCGTGCCCTGTCATATGCTTATCGTGATCGTCGTCAGAAAAAGCGTAATTTTCGATCCTTATGGATTGTGCGTATCAATGCTGCTGCTCGTTTGCATGGTCTGACATATAGTCGCTTAATAGATGGTTTAAACAAAGCTGGAATTGAGATTAATCGTAAAGTCCTTGCCAACTTGGCCGTGACAGATGCCGATGCTTTTGGCGTTTTGGCTGAACAAGCCAAACAAAACAGTTAATTGTTTTCACATCATTTATAGAACCTGCATGCAATGTGTTTATTTCATTGGATCAGGTTCTATTTTTTTATGTTTACACCTGAAGTGGTAGGCTTGACTTTCGGTGCTGAAGATGTTAAATTGCTTGGTATCAACGAGCAATTTTGAGCATATTTTGATTATTGTGTGAGGAGACAAGATGGAAGCCGAAACGCAGGTGGATGGCGAAGTGCACGAAGGGGTTGATCGGCTGGTTGCAGAAATAGATCGTGCTGTTGGATTGATTGAACAATTACGACGTGAAAAATCTGAATTGGCACAACAACGTCAAGCATTGCAGTCTGAGGTTACTCGGCTGGAAGGAGAGCTTGTTGCGGTGCGATCTGATCGGGATCGATTGCAGCATGTTTATGACGAGAATGCAACATTGATCAATAACAAGTCTGAGATACAAAATAAAATTGAGGTGATGCTGTCACGCCTCGATACTTTGAATCAAGAAGAGACAAACGCCGACAATTGAGTTGAATTTTTATGTCAGAATCCCCCGTTGTTCGTGTTCAGATATTTGGTGCAGAATATCAGATTGCGAGTCATACAGACGCTGAACATACCCGTGAAGTGGCACGTTATATTGACCGTAAAATGCGTGAAGTGGCCAATAACCTTTCTTTGCGTTCGGTTTCTAAGATAGCAGTGCTTACGGCGGTTAATTTGGCAGATGAGTTGTTCAAAGCGCAAAATGCCGGTCAGAAAATGAAACAAATGGCCAATGAAAAAGCAAAAAAACTTGCGCAGTCGGTTGATCAACCTGTTGGGGATTGATACATGTTTCTGATGTGATCAGGTCTGCGTTATTTTGGGTGTCATACCCCGCTGTGTTTGTCTCAATATGTCAAAACCTTTGGACATGTTAAGACAAGTACATGTGGGGTTTTGTTTTGGTATTCACCAATGGAGATGGTCATGGATCAAGTATCGGTTGTGTTGTTATCGGCCGGGTTGATTTTGTTGGGTGTTATTTTTGGCTGGGTGATCAGCAGCAAGAGTGCTCACAGCAAAGTACACCGTGCAGAAGCCTCGGCAGAAAAAATAGTAGAAGATGCCAAACGCGAAGCTGTAGATGAAAAACGGACGGCAATTTTAGAAGCTAAAGATGAGATTCATCAGGCAAAACTTGAAAATGAAAAGCAAATAGAAGATCGCTGGAATCAAGTTAAGCGCAAAGAAACGCAGAACAGCAATATGGCGCGGCAGTTGGATCGACGGGCTGATTTGCTCAACGACAAAGAAAAACAGGTTGGAGAACTGGAACAGCAAGGTGAAGAAAAGCAAAAGCACATAGAAGCTCAGTCACAAGAACTTGAAGAGACGTTGGAAACACAAAAAACAAGACTTGAACATATTGCAGGACTCACACGCAGTCAGGCTAAGCGCGAGTTGGTCGAAAGCTTAGAAGCCGAGGCACATCGAGAGTCTGCGTGGCGTATCAAAGAAATTAAAGAAGATGCCCTTTCGCGGGCCAATGAAGAAGCACGTGAGATTATTGCCAATGCCATTCAGCGCTTGGCTGCCGATCATACAGTTGAATCTACTGTGGCAATGGTAAAATTACCTTCAGATGAGATGAAGGGGCGAATTATTGGACGCGAAGGGCGCAATATTCGGGCATTTGAGATGTGTACTGGGGTTGATGTTATTGTTGATGATACACCTGAAGCAGTTGTTTTATCTGGGTTTGACCCTATTCGTCGTGCCGTTGCGAAGATTGCATTGGAGCAATTGGTTGTTGATGGGCGCATTCATCCTGGGCGCATTGAAGAAGTGGTTGAAAAAGCCAGAGAAAATATGCAGGATGTGATTCGACAGGCTGGAGAAGAAACTGCGTTTGATGTGGGGGTACCTGGGGTACATGATCGGCTCATCGAATGTTTGGGGCGTTTAAAGTATCGTACCAGTTATGGTCAAAATGTGTTGAATCACAGCCGCGAAGTGGCGTTTTTGGCCGGGTTAATGGCTACGCATTTGGGATTAGATGCCCAATTGGCCAAGCGTGCGGGTTTGTTGCATGATATTGGTAAAGGACTTTCGCACGAGGTGGATGGCACTTATGGCGAGAATGGAGCCGATTTGGCGCGTAAATACGGTGAAGATGCCCAAGTTGTGAATGCCATTGAAGCCCATCACAAAGATGCTGATCCGATGTCGCCTATTGCTGTGCTTGTAGACGCGGCCGAAACGATTTCTCGGGCACGTCCTGGCGCACGACGCGAGGTGTTGGAAAACTATGTTCGACGTTTGGAACGCCTAGAAACCATTGCCGCCGATATTGAAGGGGTAGATGCAGTATATGCGATCCAAGCCGGACAAGAAGTTCGTGTTGTCGCAAATTGTGATTTAATGAGCGATGAAGACACCGAAAAATTGGCAGCGAAAATTGCAGAGCGCCTTGAAGAAACGATGACATATCCTGGACAGGTGAAGGTTACGGTTATTCGAGAGGTGCGTGCGGTCGATTTTGCAAGATAAAATAGTCTTTGGCCTGCAGGTGGCAGTTCGTAAGTCAAAAGGCTTGTGATCTATAACCTTAGGCCTTGGATTGGTGTTGTGTTTATGAACGCACAAGAAGGCAGTAGGCAGGCAGCGCTTGCTTACTGCCTTCTTGTTTTATAAGTTGGCATGAGATAAAAGTTTAGTATATTCATGAGACTGATTTTGAATCAATAATTGGGCGATTGGGGGACGTGTGAAGATTTTGTTTGTAGGGGATGTTTATGCCAAACCAGGGCGACGTGCGGCGGCACTTTTGATTCCCCGATTGATGGAAGAACGCGGGGTTGATTTTTGTATTGTAAATGGTGAAAATTCGGCAGGCGGATTTGGGATTACCGAGAAAATCGGCAAAAAATTCCATGCTTATGGTGCCGATGTGATTACGACGGGCAACCATGTATGGGATCAAAAAGATTCGGTTGGATATATCCAATCGGGCGATCGCATATTGCGCCCTGCCAATTACCCTGATGACGTGGGGGGGATTGGTGCTGGCGTGTTTGAATCGCGTGATGGAATCTCGGTTGGTGTGGTGAGTCTACAAGGTCGTACGAATATGTTAGATTTGGACTGTCCGTTTCGATTGGGTGAAAAATTGGTTGCTGAGCTTCGTGAGAAGACGCCCATCATTTTTATTGATTTTCATGCCGAAGCCACATCCGAAAAGATTTCTATGGGTTGGTTTATGGATGGCAAGGTCAGTGCCGTTTTAGGGACACATACCCATGTGCAAACGGCCGACGAACGGGTGTTGCCCCAAGGCACGGCGTATATGACCGATGCGGGGATGACAGGGCCACACGATTCTGTGATTGGTGCCCAAAAAGAAGCTGCGGTGGGCCGATTTGTTAATCGTATGCCAGTGCGTTTTGAACCTGCCTCGGGAGATGTGAAATTATGTGGTGCCCTGATTGATGTAGACGAAACAACAGGAAAAGCCCAACACATTGAGCGTTTGCGTTTGGATTTGGAGGAGTAATGTCTGATCAGCCGTTGACCGTGTCTGAAGTGACACAGGCGATTAAGCAGACATTAGAATCTTTTCCGCCGATGTGGATTGTGGGAGAATTGACGTCCTTTACACAACATAGTTCTGGGCACCGTTATTTTACCTTGTCAGATAAGAATTGTCAGTTGCGGTGTGTGATGTGGCGGTCGCGTTCTTTGGGCAATTTTCATCCAGAATCTGGCATGGAAGTGCTTGTGCAAGGACAATTGACATTGTACGAGCGCAGAGGTGATTATCAGCTCAATGCGATGCAGATGTTCCCTGCGGGTATGGGGCAGCAGCAATTGGCTTTTGAGCAGTTGAAACGCAAATTGGCAGAAGAAGGACTTTTTGACGAAGGTCTTAAGCAACCTTTGCCTGAGTATCCGCGGGTTATTGGTGTGGTGACATCAAAAACCGCAGCGGCTTTCCAAGATATCTTAAATGTGCTCAAACGACGTTTTTCGGGTGTGCGTATCGTTTTACGCCCAGCATTGGTGCAAGGTATTGGTGCTGCCGAAGATATTGCCCAGGGCATTGCCGATTTAAATGCCTATGGTGATATCGATGTGATGATTGTGGGGCGTGGAGGAGGTGCTGCCGAAGATTTGGCAGCTTTTAATGATGAGCGGGTGGTGCGTGCGGTCGCTCATTCTGCAATTCCTGTAATTTCTGCTGTTGGGCATGAGGTGGATATTTCACTTTGTGATTTGGCTGCCGACTTGCGTGCGCCAACCCCTTCGGCTGCGGCAGAAATTGTGGTGCGTGATGCGTTAGACTTGCGTGAACAGGTGGGGCGATGGACCTTGCGTGTACGTGACGCGATGTTGCGTTTGTTGCGTGAAAACGAAGATTTGCTCGATCACTATACCGAGAGTTATGGTATGCGTCGAATGGCAGATCAGGTTTTTCAGCATATGCAACAGATTGATGATTTACACCGTGAGTTGGAAGTGCATATGCGACGCACATATGACGCGCAGTTGGCCGATTATCGTCAGTTGACAGGAAAGCTGGCATCACTTAGCCCACTTTCTGTATTGGCACGTGGTTATAGCCTCACGCAACGTGTTGAAGGTGGTGCTGTTGTACAAGATGCCAACACGTTGCAGGTGGATGATTCTTTGCGTATTCGATTTGCAAAGGGTGAGGCCATTTGTAGAGTAGAAGAAGTTCAGGCAGAGAGCGAAGCGTAGACTGCTTATGGATTAAAAATTCATCAGATTTAGCGAATAGGTGTTCTCAATGACAAAGAAAAAAACGGATGAACCCACATTTGAAGCGGCGTTACAAAGTTTAGAGCAATCGGTGGATAGACTTGAAGAAGGC
This sequence comes from Candidatus Latescibacterota bacterium, assembly GCA_018650745.1. Classification (GTDB taxonomy): domain Bacteria; phylum Latescibacterota; class UBA2968; order UBA2968; family UBA2968; genus JABIFK01. The sequence continues at coordinate 16,422 of JABIFK010000229.1, forward strand.
AATTTGCCACTATCGGATGCTTTGTTGGCATTTGAAGAAGGATTGAAAGCCTCTAATGTGTGCCGGGCTTTGTTAGACGATGCACGGCAGCGCGTTGAAGTTTTGGTAGAAAAGAATGGTGGTGAATTTGAGTTGGAAGCCTTAGACATTGAAGATGAAGACGTTTGATGTGATATTGGGGATTTTATGAATCACATTGGTATCTTATCCAACCCGACACAAGACGGGATTGGGCAGTCGGTTGAGCATTTGGCAGGACAATTTGCAGACCGGGGCGTGTCGGTTTTATTGGCCGATGATTTGCAATCGATTTGCACGTCTCGTGCTTGGGAATTTTGTAGTCATGCGCACCTTGCAGAACAATCCGATGTGGTGGTGGCCATGGGAGGCGATGGTACGATTTTGAGGGCCGCTGCATTGGCACAAGATTCGATTACACCTATTTTGGGTGTAAATTTGGGGCGGTTGGGGTTTTTGGCGGGAGCGGAGCCTAGCGAATTGGAAGGTGGCTTGGATTGTTTGCTGGCGGGTGAGTATACCATCGAAACACGAATGGCATTGACGGCCCAAGTGGGTGAGAAGCATATTTTTGCATTGAATGAGGTGGTTCTCGAACGTGCTGTATCTGCTCGGATGGTACAAGTGAAAACTTGGATTGGTGATGCCACGGTGAGTTCGTTTTGGGGCAATGGTTTGATTTTAGCAACGCCCACTGGATCAACGAGTTATAGTTTGTCAACTGGAGGGCCTATCGTGCATCCTGAGATGGATGCGTTGATTCTCACACCCATTAGCCCGCATTCACTCACATTGCGCCCATTGGTCGTGCCAGGCGATCAAACTGTGGCGGTGCAAATATCTGCAGCACATTCTGAAATTGTTTTATCAGCAGATGGACGCACAGTTGAAGAGATGCACCCCAAAGAACGGGTTTTGGTCAGAAAGGCACCCCAACCTGTGAGGCTTATTAATTTGCAAGGGCATTCGTTTTATGAGGTATTGCGTCGCAAACTCGATTGGAGTTTGGATCGAAGATTGTAGGAGGTTGGTTCCGTGCTGAGTCGGTTACATGTTATAAATTACGCTTTGATCGACGATCTTGAGATCGATTTTGCATC
>JABIFK010000808.1 GCA_018650745.1 Candidatus Latescibacterota bacterium
CACGATGGTATTGAATGATGAAGACGATCAATTGTTCACTTTGTCAGAAATGAAACGTGCAGATGGCATCTTGCGCGATGTCTATGAAAAGGCGGGCGCAGGCGATCGATACCAATGCTCATTCTACCCGGGGCCACATAAGTTTGATTTGGAGATGCAGCAGGAGGCATTCGCATGGTTTGATCGGTGGTTAAAGTAAGCTGTTGCTTACTTGTTGGGGAATAAGGAACTATTCTCACCTTTCGGGTGTCTAAATCCCTGTTAGGGCAAGCGATAAAACTTGCCGGAGAATGGTCTATTGTGCCGATTCCGGTTTGGGAGTCGGCACTTCTTATTTTAGGAGGGGTGTTCATGCGGAAAGCGATTGTTTTGGGTTTGGCTGTTTTTCTATTTGGTCAAACAAATATAGAAGCACGGTCAGCACGGGTGAGTCAAATACCCAATGGGAGTGTAAATAGTTGCTCGAATTGCCATGTTGCCCCTGCTGGTGGTGGCACGCGAACAGCCTTTGGGGATGTGATTAACAACGGGTTCCTAAATGGTAGTGGTGCCCGTGCCACTGTGGTATGGAATGCGACTCTGGCAGGTTTGGATTCAGACGGTGATGGATTTAGCAACGGAACTGAGTTGGGCGACCCTGAAGGAGATGGTACACCGACAGCTGGAGCCACAGTGACCAACCCCGGGCTTTCGAGTAGTTTTCCGCAAGTTGCCAATAACCCACCCGTAATCGCGGGATTGGCTGGCCAAACGGTTAACGAAGGTGAAGGGCTTAAATTTGCCGTGAGTGCAACCGATCCCAACAGTGATGCTGTAACCTTTACGGCTTCCGAATTGCCAGAAGGCGCAACATTTGAGGGCGGTAATTTTGTTTGGACGCCAGGGTTTGATCAGGGGGGGGCATTTGTCGTCACGTTTACAGCAAGCGTTGGCAAAGAACAAGCCTCCACATCCGTTGACATTACAGTGGTTGATGTGCCTCGTCCTCTTGTGATCAATTCCTTTGCACCAAGCAAAACCCTTCTTGTGGGCAGTGTTGGAGATACGAGTAGAATGTCGGTTACAGCAGAAAGCCCTGATGTGGGGAGCGTGACATATGCTTGGCAGGTGAATGGTATCGCCCAAGCAGAAACCTCAGGTTCTTTCCTGCTCGATATCGTAAACGGCTCTGTGGATGATGTCTTGACAGTAACAGCTTCTGACGATTCAGGATCGTTGACCCAGTCTTGGACGGTTGCCAAAGCTCTAAAGGGTGACTTTGATGGCAACAATGAGGTGGCTTTTAGTGATTTTTTAACCTTGGTCGGTGCGTTTGGAAAATCATCGGCAGATCCTGACTTCAATCCTACCATCGACATCAACGGCAATGGGGTTGTTGATTTTCCTGATTTTCTTGAATTTGTCTCTTTCTTTGGTCTGAGGTTGTAAAAACCTGAATGAGAAATAGATGCCTAAATCCTCCAAGTGCACTTGCATTTGGGGGATTTTTTGTTTTGATTTGATGCTGGATGTTTGAATACCACCTGCGAACTTTTGATGGGGACATTATGGGTAGAACAATTTTTATTGGTGATGTGCACGGTTGTGCCGAAGAATTCCGTCACATGTTGGACAAACTAAAGTTTGAAAGAAGCAATGATCTGGTCTTTTTGACTGGCGATGCGTTTACCAAAGGACCCGATGCTCTGGGTGTTTGGAAGATCATCAGAGAGATTGATGCCAAAATGGTGATGGGAAACCACGACGTGGCGTTGTTGGAACGCCTACGTGTTCGTTTAAATGGCAAAGAAAAAAAGTTGAAAAAGGAACACAAACGGATCCTTGATGATGTGATGCCTGTGGTGGATGATTTGGTAGCTTGGATTGAGGGTTTGCCTCTTTATATTGAAACGCAGGATTTCTTGCTGGTGCATGCGGGTATTAACCCAGAGAAGGAATTGGGGGGGACATCGCAGGACGAATTTGTGACGATTCGTACGTGGCCACCCAAGAAGGGGGTGGAGGGGGATCGCTGGCACGATGCGTATCAACCCATCCGTCCATTGGTGATTTTCGGACACGATGCACCCAACGGATTGGTGATAAAAAAACAGAAAAAGGTGCCTTATTTGGTTGGCCTTGATTCGGGGTGTGTTTACGGTAATGCATTGAGTGCGTATATTTTAGAGGAAAGACTGATTGTGCAAGTCGCCAGTTTACAACCCAAGCAATTTGCCAATTGAGTAGCCTCTGATGAACGCTTGACAAACGAAATATGGCGCAACATGTTAATAACAGACCA
>JABIFK010000538.1 GCA_018650745.1 Candidatus Latescibacterota bacterium
AGCTATCGCGTCTTCCATGTTATGCTTTACGATCTGCCAACGAATAAATCGTTGGAATAAGTATCAGAGTAACCAGGGTTGATATCACCAATCCGCCAATCACCGTAATGGCCATAGGAGCTCTGATTTCGGCACCTTGCCCCACAGGAAAAAACATTTTGAGAACAACCATTGCACCGCCCGCCAAGTCCGTAGGAAAAATACTATTCAATATTGCACTCATGCTCGCCATAAAAGGCTGAAAGTCGAATATACCCAAGGCCATAGGTAACAACCCCAAAACCGTGGTGGAGGTTGTCATTAAAATCGGTCTAAGCCTTACCTTACCAGCTTCTTCGATGGCTGCCATTTTCTCCATGCCGCGGTCTCGTCTCAACATATTAATGTAGTCAATCAAGACGATTGCATTGTTAACAACAATCCCAGCCAACATAATCAAACCAATAAGAACCACGACACTAACCGTCTGATTTGCCGCCAGCAACATGACAATAACGCCCACAAGCGCAAAGGGAATGGCAAACATGATCACAAAGGGATGAACCAACGATTCGAACTGTGAGGCCATCACCAAATAAACCAGAAAAATAGCCAAACCGATGGCCAACATCATACTCTCAAAAGAACGTTTTCTTTCTTCGTTTTGCCCACCCACTTTCATGGTAAAATCAGGGGGCAATTCAACAGACTGAATATCTCTTTCAATATCGACCACCACTTCGCTTAGATCTCGGCCTTCAAGATTGGCCGAGATGATCGCTACCCGCTCTTGATCTATACGTCGAATTTCAGCAGGCCCCATCTCTACACTCAATTCTGCAACCACTGACAATGGCACGGGCGTTGCAGAGTTAGCCGGGCTAATAATAAGGCGTCTCAAATCATCAACATTGCTCCGATATTCTTCCTTTGATCGCACCCGAATATCCACGCGACGATCTCCACGGGTCAACTGGGTAGCCACTTCGCCTTGGACTTGGTTTCTAATAATCGCTCCAATGGCGTTAATCGTGGTCCCCATTTGCGCAACCCGCTTTCGATCAAACCTAATTTGCACTTCGGGGGTCCCCCCTTCCGCAGTCGTCTTGATATCCGTTAGCCCAGGGATCTCATTCATGCGCGCAGTCAAATCGCCTGCCAATTGCTGAAGTGTTTGCAGATTATATCCCCCAATCTCTACTTCAACAGGGGTTTTAGACGAAAACAAGGATGGCCGAGCGAACTTGAAATCCACTGCGGGTATTTCTTGAATCGCTTCACGCAAATCTTCCATGACAATCGTTTCTCGTTCTCGAATAAATCCATCGTGCAAAACCACATTGACAACACCCATATTCTCGCGTTCCTCACCAGAATTACCACCAGAGCCTCCTCCCGTTCCAACCATACTGTAAACCACACGTACAGCGGATTGCTCTCGAACGATACTTTCAATCGCACGAACCGTTTGAGTAGTTGCAGCCAACGGCGTTCCCAATGGCATTTCAACATTGATAGCAAATTCACCTTGGCTCATTTCAGGAATCAACTCACTGCCCAAAAATCGCCCCAAAAACAATGAACCACACAGCAGTACAACTGCCCCAAAAAGGACGATCGCCCGGTGCCCCAATGCCCATCGTATAATGCTTGGATACATGGCATACGCTCGACCGACAATCAGATCAAAAGTCCAAAACAAAGGTCTTAGGCACGTTAAAACAAAACGCCCTGCCCCACTGGCGACAGTTCCCAATAGGCCCAGCACTTTGGCAAAGCCCATAGAATTATCTTCGCCCAATTCTTGGCGACGGCGCTCAACATCTGCGAACTCACCCATCCAGTCAAACTGTAATGAGGCAAGCATCGGTATCACGGTAAGCGCCACAAGCAAAGAAGACACAAGGGAAAACGTTACTGTAAGTGCTTGGTCACGAAAGAGCTGTCCTGCAATGCCTTCAACAAACACGATAGGCACAAAAACGCAAACTGTTGTCATTGTCGACGCCACTACAGCTTGAGCAACCTCGCCGCCGCCTTTGATTGTCGCTTCCCTTGCAGGCATGCCCTCGTCACGGTATCTTTGCACACTTTCCAACACCACAATAGAGTTATCCACCAACATCCCTACTCCCAACGCCAACCCCCCTAAAGACATAATATTTAAACTGACATCAAACACGTACATCAGAAAAAATGTTGCGACAACAGAAATGGGGATCGACGCACTGATGATGGCGGTGCTTTTGGGACTTTGTAGAAAAAGATAAAGAACGACGATGGCTAAAAAACCACCCAATATTGCAGTATTTAAAACTTCCTGTACGGAGTCTTCAATAAACAACGATTGATCAGCAACCACTTCCATTCGCGACTGGCCAAGGAGCTCACCTGACTTTTCTTGAAATTCTGCTACAGCCTCTTTGATCACTCGTGCCACAGTAACTGTGTTTGCATCGCCTTCTTTATACAATGCCAGTTCGACGCTTTCTTGGCCATTGATGCGCGTGATAATTTTGCGTTCTTTATGGCCACGTATCACGCGCCCCACGTCTGCCAAAGTAATAATCGCGTCTTGGCGTTGCCCTATCACAATATCTTGAATTTCTTCTACCGATTGAAACTCATTTAAGGTCCGCACCAAATATTCTGCGTCACCATCCTTCAACTGCCCGCCAGTCAGATTTACATTTTCCTGAGCAAGTCTGTTGACAACTTGAGACAGAGGTATGCGCAGTGAAGCGAGCTTAGGTTGGTCAATCTCGATCTGTATTTCTTCCTCTAATCCACCATTGATGCGTACGGCAGCAACCCCTTCCAAACTTTCCAACTCTGGCTTAATTTCCTCTTCTGCCAAAAGCCGCAATGCAATAAGGCTCTCTTCGCCATAAAGGCCAACCCGCATGATAGGATCTAATGAAGGATCAAAGCGCAACAAAACGGGCTTGTCTGCACCTTGGGGCAATCTGACCCGGTCCAATTTTTCGCGCACATCCAATGAGGCAAAATCCATATTTGTGCCCCAGGCAAATTCAACAACAACGTCAGAAACACCTGCTCGAGAAACGGAACTAACCCTTATCACATTGTTCACTACGCCCACAGAACCTTCAACGGGCTCAGTAATGAGACGTTCCATTTCAGACGGCGCTGTGCCTTCATACTCTGTACGTACGGTCAATGCGGGATAGGTAATGTCGGGCAAAAGGTTAATTGCCAAACGGCTAAAAGCCACCATCCCAAAAATGACAGCCGCAACCACAAACATGGTCACAGTCACTCGCCTACGTGTGGAAAAGTCGATCAGTTTCATAAGCCTTAATTACCCCGCCGTCCACGGGATTGAATAATCCCTTTCTCGCGCAAATCAGATACAAACGCGCGCAATTTTTCAAAATCTTTTGCCAATGTGGGATCCGTTTTTAAGCGTGCATCGTATGCTTTCTTTGCTTCTGGTACACGTTGGATCATTGCCAAAATACGCTTGGTGCGATCATCCCCGCCCCCTTGTCCACCACCACGCTCGGCATTAGACTTTTTACCATCACCTTTGCGCTCGACAACTGCCGGTGCACGGTCTCCAACAACCCTTACTGTAGCGCCAGGACGTAGCCCTTCTTGCCCAACAGTGATCACTTGATCCCCCTCAGAGACACCCGCAAGAACCTCTAGACGGTCACTGTCCGTAAATCCAATTTCAACTGTTTTTCTTTGTGCCTTGCCCATACCCGTCTCAGGGTCTGGCTCAAACACAAATACTTGATTTCCAGCCCCTTCAAGCACCAATGCCTTCTTGGGTACAACAAGCGTTTTTGAACGGGTCTCAGTAATAATATAGACCGATGCGAACATTCCGGGCCGCAAGAGTCCATCCTTCGGACGCGGGACCTCTACAGTAACCTTAACCGTTCCGCTTTCGGGGTCAACCACGGGGCTAACCATTTTGACAGTTCCCATAAACCCTCTCCCAGGGAACGCTTCAACTGTAATTCGGGCGGCCTGTCCGACGACAATTTTGCCAAAATCTTTCTCAGTGACTTGAATACGCGCCAGCAAAGGGTCGAACTTGGCAACAGCACCAACCACCTGATTGTTGGTCACCATATTACCAACTTCGATATTGCGCAAAGTCATTACCCCATCAATGGGTGAAGTAATGCTGGTGTAGCTCAAACTCAACTTGGCTTGTTCTAACTGCGCGCGTGCGGCCTCCAATTGTGTCTCCGCATTCTCGTACCCTTCTTTGCTGCCTAGATTGCGCTCAAAAAGAGCAGATTCACGCTCATAGCGTTGTTGTGACTCCCGAAACGCCACCTCGCGTTGCAAAACGTTGATACGTGAGGCATCAGAATCAAGGCGAGCCAGGACATTTCCAACCTGAATAGGATCGCCCTCTTCTTTCAAAATTGACACCACCTGCCCAGTGGTCCGTGAACGCACATCCACCCACCGTTCGGCCTCTAGAGCTGTATTTTTTAAGATATATTG
>JABIFK010000122.1 GCA_018650745.1 Candidatus Latescibacterota bacterium
AACATTTCGTCGGCCTGTTGCAAATCAACAGCCATAGGCTTTTGACACAAAATTGCTTTGGGTTGTCGGGCGGCAGCGGCAATCACCATTTCGGCGTGTTGTTGGTGCCAAGAACATATGTCTACAAAATCAGGCCGTTCCTTATCAAGCATTTCGCGATAATCACTGTAACGACGGTCTTCACCAACACCAAAAAAATCACCAAAATCCCGCCGTGCATCAGCATTGGTATCTGCCAAAGCACCGATTTCTGTAGGTTGGCCTTCAACACCAAGCCAACCTCGTGTGTGCACACGTGCAATCATGCCACAGGCGATAATGGCGGTACGATATTTTGCCATAATTTCCTCCTGGTCAGGGTAAAATCCGTTAGAATGTTTCTACATTCCATAAAACAACAAAAGGTGAGCATATCCAAAGTATAAATTTAGACACACTCACCTTTATTTTTTATACGCTCCAATACTACTTTATGCAGTGGCAAAAGCAACAAGCGTCCAACAAATAGCAGCAAGACCAGCGGCGATGGAGGCTTGAGGAATTTGAGTCTTCACATGATCCATCAAATCACACCCCGTGCACATAGAACTCAAAACCGTCGTGTCAGAAATCGGTGAACATTGATCACCATAAACGCTGCCGTCCATAACAGCCGCAAAACACAAAGTCATGAAGAGCTCAGGATGCGCAAGGCCATTGGCACCCGCAACGGCCCAAGCCAATGGCATGGCCAATGGGAAAGCAACAGCATAGGTGCCCCAACTCGTCCCAGTAGAAAAAGCGATCACCATTGTCATCACTTGGAGCATGACGGGCAAAAGAAAATAAGGAATGCTATGGCCAAGTTGTTCAACCAGAAAAATCCCACCACCAATTTCTTTACTCAAACCACCAATTGTCATCGCAAGCAACAAAATGACAGATCCCAAAACCACGCCTTTGATACCATCTTGAAATCCCGAGAGTAAATCTTTCAGCGACATACCCTTGGCCAACGCCATACCTGCAGCAAGCAATAGTGCAATACCAAATGCCCATTGCACGTTGGGCGATCCACCGTAAATAAACGTACCAATCGCAATAGCGATCAGCGCACCCAACGGCAAAAAGAACTCGATAACATGCGGGGTATACCCGTTGGGAATATTGCTACTCTCAAGTTCCTTAGCACTTAAAGGTTCTGCCCCTTCGGCATCAAGTTGACCTGTGCTACGCGAACGTTCGATGGCTGCCCCAAGCTGTTTACCTAAAAACAGCGGCTTTTCAATACTCAGAAGAAACGTACCCAGCACCGCAAAGATGGCATAGAAGCAGAACGGAACACTTTGAAAGAAGAAAGCAATACGATCTGCCTCAGTTGCCAAAAAACTCACACCCGAAACAAAAATAAACGCCTGAACGTAACCCGGCCAAGCGTTGAAAGCGAGCTGTGAAGCAATAGGTGAAGCAGTAGAATCAACAATATAAGCGAGTTCTTCGTGGCTGATATTCTCTTTGTCGGCAATGGGTTTAACCGTCGTCCCCACCAAAACAGTACTGATCGTACCACCTTGAAAGAAAATGACACCGAGCATCCAGGCAACGAGCTTGGCACTTTTCGGCCCACGAACAAAACGGATGGTCATAAATTCGGCAAATGCCTGGGCCGCACCCGTGCGCGACCAAACCCCCATAAGCCCGCCTAAAAGCCACAAATACAGAAGCAAAACACTTGCAGCACTTGTGGTCGCAAGTGAAGGAATCAAAACCTCACCCGTCAAATCATAGCGCCCCAAAATAAGTGCGCCCGAAACGATACCTCCCAAAAGGGACGTCACAGGCTCTTTGGTCAGCCAACAAAGAATAACAGCGACCAAAGCAGGCAGAAGAGACCAATACCCCCAATGCCGTTTTGCAAGCAATTGATAATACAAAGTCTCTGTTTGACCATTCCTTACTTCAATTGAAGAAACAAATTCCTCAAAGACTGTAGGTTCTGCACCAGAGCTGTGCATTTTATCAGGATTGAGTTCGGACTCTAAAATAGAAACCGGTTCAATGTATACAGGGGTTTTTTTATAGATGTAATACATCTTTCCATCCGCATCCGTATTGACATCCAATGTCACTTGCTCAACCGTCCACGTCGGCGGAACATAAAGCCCAACCAACCAAGAGGCCCCAAGCGCAACAGCAAAAATGATAAAATTTCGAATACCAGATGTCATATATCTCTCCCAAAAGAGGGTGTTTAAACCATGCCCGTCACGATAAATCAATTAAATATGGAGCGGGTGAGCAAATTCATCGAATATCTACCGACACCCATAATAGCAAAATTTCTGGCTTAAGGAACATAAAAATGAAAGGGATATTGATGCAGATGCATGGGCATATTGATCAACCCAATACACAAGTGAGGGGAAAAACGAAGCAAAGTGGATTCGGAGGTGCTTTCTACAATTTTCAGGTCACATAAAATCTAATGCCAATCCCACAGCTCTGTTGCTGGGCATCATTTCAACACAAAGTTTGCACCATGTCGTCCAAAAATCAACAAGCAACAATTTGTCCTTATAATCACTCAATGCCACATCTTCACCCTTGAGTGTCTCAAACTCGCATAAAATGAGGCATGCAATGCAGGCACATATTTACTCGCCGTAGCATAATAAGATTGCTTGCCCGCCGGCGAACCAATGCGATCTGAGCTGATCCCCAAAAAGAGCGCCGGGCGTTTTTCTGTCTCCGTCAACAAAAACAATGAAAACAGCGGTATCAAGTAGCCAATCGTAACAATATTATTTAACAACACCCACAATACGCACAACTAGCTCAATCACATTGGCAAATGTTGTCTTACCCCTATGCGTTTTACCAACCGTAAGAATCACGAACCTTTTCATTTAAATATCACGCTTATCTTCAAAATCCCGATAAAGCAAACTCGGCTGAATACCCGAATTGTTCTGATATTTACCACTCGTATAATTCTCGTGCTCACCCTCAATCGTGTGATAATAAACCTGACACACTTCCACACCCGCATAAATCCTAATCGGCTGCACACAAAATATCTCCAACGTCCAATACCCCTTAAATCCCACATCACCAAATCCAGCTGTCACATGAATAAAGAGCCCCAACCGCCCAACCGAAGACCGCCCCTCCAACATCGGCACCAAGTTTTGTGTTTCGGTAAATTCTCGCGTTCTGCCCAAATACAGTTTGTTCGTATCCAGAAGCAAACCTTCGGGTGGAATAGAGATCGCTTCTATTGGGTTTGCACGTTTCATATCCAACACGTGATCTTGATAGACCATCAATTCATCATGGAGCGATAAATTATAACTATTGGGGTTAATACAGCTTTTATCATAAGGATCAATAATGATATCCGTTCCCATTCGCTTTTCTATTTCTTTTCCCGAAAGTATCACGTTTAGCCCTCCTTCAAACCCGTCAAATCAGATGCGACATTTATCTCACCATTGCCCGAAACAACACCAGCAGAAAAATCATCGTGCACTTCAATGCTCGACTCCGTTTTGAACACAACCGATTTTCCATCCACACTATTCGTAAGCACATCCATCGCCCCATCATGCCCAAACACACATCCATGCATCACAATTTGTGTCTTAAAATAATCGGGCATCGCATCATTGCCATGAAAGCGTATGGCATTGTTCCTAAAGCTGGAATTTGTAACCGTCACAACATCCATCGGCGTCCCCACAGACAGCCAATCCTTCGGCTCATCATGAAGCACCCGAATATTATCAAACACCAACTGCTCCTGTGCCGGAATGTCTGAACCTGGATAATAGGACCGACTGAATCTTCCAACATCAAAATGAACAGAAAAACCAATGCGTGGCTTCTCAAGAAATATATCGCGAAACGTCACATTCCGAACACCCGCTGTATAAGTCACATCGGTCTGCACCACCCCCCAATTGATCCCATCATACATCGCACTACCTTCTTCATGTGTGGGCTGTGTATTTGATGTATACACCGTGCCATCTGGTTCGGCCTGAACCCGATAAATCCGACCATTGCACACCACAGAGTCAGATTGTTGCACCTCCATCCCCGGTTCCCAATCGCGCCAAGCCCCCGCCAGAATACGACAAAAGTAACCCACGCCTTCGCCATCTAAATCATAACATTTTTCCACCACACCATTTTCAATCCACCCCAACTCAGGGTTGCCCACAGCATAATCGTGCGCATTGAGTGCAACGGCATCATCAAACGTTTGAAAAACCCCATTGCGAATCGTAAACCGTTTTCCCCGCCCCAAATGCACACCGTCTTTCTCACCCTTGATGATCACATCATCAATAATGATATCCTCAAACGTGCAAACATGAACACCGTACTGCGCTTTGCCCAAATCCAAACATCGAAAACGCGTAATGCGCAAATCCTTCACATAAAAAAAGGCCAATTGGCCATGTAATCCATACACCTTAAAATTGCGCACATCCATGCCATTCACAACAATATGCAACCCATCTACCGTAATATTCTGATCATACGTCTTTGTCAATGCACCTTTATTGAGCAACACATGCGTAAAAGCACCCTTTTCATCCACCTTCTTCAAAAACACACCATTTCCAAATATCAATGACGTATTGCTACCCACATAAACCGTATCCGAAATCACATAGGTACCAGATTGACTCACTCCAACAGTGCCACCCAAATCCACAGCCCGTTGCAACGCCTTAGCATTCTCGATCCCACTTGCCTCAGGAGAAAACCCAAAATCAGCCGCATCTACAAAACCACCCATATGTCCACCTCCAATTAAACGCATATCGTTAGATATAAATAGATCACTTCCCTCTTATCTTTTTCATCACAAGGTACAAATCTTCAACCTTTTCTCTTGCCCACGGTGTTTTTCTCAAGAACTTAAGGCTCGACTTCACGGAAGGATCGTTGTTAAAACATTTGATATTGATCCGGTCTCCTAACTCTTCCCAACCGTAATATTCCACCAAGTCGTTGATAATCTGTTCCAACTTCACACCATGCATCGGGTTATTGGGCTGTTCTTTACTCATAGTTCATTTTTCTGAAAAAGAATGAAATAACAAAATATAGAATGGAGGATAAATCTGAAGCATTAAACAAGATGTGGGCGGATAACTTCGCGGACTTTTTGGGCGAGGGTTACTGCCAATTCTGCGTCCGTAAGATCAACAGGCTCCCATTCACCGGGATAACGACTTACGGTTGCATAATCTGTTAATAAACGTTGCTCCACAACAGACAATGGCAGCTGAATTTCTGCGGGAAGTTGGTGCATGAGATTTTCAATATCGTGCGTTCGAGCAAAAGGAATGGCATGCAATGTCAAAAAAGCTTTGATATATTTTTCTATAGTCTGCTGTGCATGAAAACAAATGGTGCTGAAAGGACAATCCTCTTTCAGCGTCAATGTGTGTTCGGCATTTCTGAGATCTTCTTCGGCATAGAAGACCCACTCTTTAACCAGCACAAGTGTTTCAGGCGAAGGTTTTTTCATAGAGTACTTTGCCTTCTTGAAAAGCTGGATATAAAACAGTGCCTACAGTATTACCAAATTTCACAACATCTTCTGGCGAAGCAACAAGGATATCTTTTGGAACATGAATATCATGAAGTGCCACACCAATTGCAATACGTTCTTTTCGTTTCGAACCATGAATTTCTTTGACAACCAAAATATCTACATCACTGTCTGGTGTTGCTGTCCCTCGCGCGTGCGAACCAAACAAGATCACTTTTAAAGGATCAAATTGTGCAACAATCCGATCCGTTATTTCCCGAATAGCGGTTTCAATCTCAAGATATTCTGTGTGTAAAGCCATACCATGTATCCCATTTGAGTCATTGGTGATGTAATTCAATAATAACATTTTACGTTTCATTGGGCAAGTTGACACTTAAAAACTGCCCTAGGCTTCCTATTGCAACTGCCCCGCAATAAAGCCTGTCGTCCAAGCCGCCTGAAAGTTATATCCACCCGTAACCCCATCCACATCCATCAGTTCACCAGCAAAATAAAGATTCTTACACGCCTTACTTTGCATCGTATTAAAATCAATGCTTTCCAAACTCACGCCACCACATGTTACAAATTCTTCTTTAAACGTCGTTTTCCCTGCAACACGATACACATCATGTGTCAACACATTCACCAACCTATTCATCCCACTCTTTCCAAGTTCGCCCCACTTTTTATCCATAGACAAATCACACTTCTCAAGCAAATAAATCCACAATCTTTCAGGCAACGAATAAGGCCTCCGGTTGACCAATCGTTTGCCCGAATAGGCATAAACAATGTTTTTCAACTCATCCATCACAACATCTTGATTCTGAATCTGCACCCAATTCACTTGAATATTAAATTCATAGCCCAAGTCAAACAGCGTCCGTGCACCAAAAGCCGACAGCTTCAAAATAACAGGCCCACTCATGCCCCAATGTGTAATCAGCAAAGGCCCATCCGATTTCAACTTTGTGCCCTGTATGCTCACCCAAGTTTTTTCTACCGCAATGCCCATTAACTTGGTCACCGATTCATCGGGCATATTAAACGTGAACAAAGATGGAATAGGTTCTACAATTTGATGCCCCAAACCTTCAAGCCATAACAAACCTGACTTTTTGGGTGATCCGCCCGTCGCAACAATCACCTTATCAAAGGTTTTAGAAGAAGCATCCTCCGCCGCAAAATCCAACGCCACCCGATCACCTACTTGCCGAATCGCATCGATCCCACACCCCATCTCAATTGTAATATCCAATCTTTCCGTTTCACCCATAAAGCAATCAATAATCGTTTGTGAGTTTTGCGAGGCAGGAAAAACACGACCATCTTTTTCCGTCATCAGCGGCACACCTCTGTCTTCAAACCATTGCATCGTGTGTGCCGTATTAAAAATCCGAAACGCTTTTTTGAGTTGCTTTTTCCCACGCGGATACGCTTCAACCAATTCTCTAATAGACGTACACCCATTGGTCACATTGCATCGCCCACCACCCGACACTTTTACCTTTGCCAAGAGCTTATTAGATTTCTCAAAAATCACAACACAAGCTTCTGGGTAATTTTCCTTTGCTGCAATAGCCGCAAAAAAACCAGCTGCCCCACCACCAACAATTGCAATATCCACTTACACACCCATCTTAGTCAGCCACCGGAAAGCCATGTTGGTCCCGATGATATTGTGAATCGAAAAATTGCGTACTCTTAAACCACTCATATCGCCCATCGGTCGCTTCTTCATACACCTGATCGACCAATTTTTTCAGCTCTGCCTCAGACATCGGTTTAAAGTTTCGGGCCATCTCAACGTCTTGTTGCAAATTCTCCTCAGACTCCACACCACAGACAAGTGTGCTTATAGGCAATGACAACGAATACGTGCGACATTGTTCCGCGGTCAAACCCAAATCCGTCACCAATTGCCCGCGCCCACCCAAACTCTTCATCCCAATCACACCAATATCCCGTTTGTTCAATTCAGGCAAAATTTCCTTTTGAAAAGAACGATAATGGGCATCGGCAACATTAATAGGCATCTGACACGTGTCCCAATCAAAATCCTTATCCAACATCTGCTGCAAAATATGTGGACTCTTATGACCCGTAAACCCAATAAACCGCACCTTACCTGCCTCACGTGCTTTTAAAGCCACCTCGAGCACACTGTCATCCCGAAATATCCAATCGGGATCATTGTCATAATTAATTTCATGAAATTGCCACACATCAATCACATCCGTCTGTAATCGACGCAAACTGTCATGCAACTCCTCTTCTGCCTTTTTGGCATCCCGCGCACACACCTTGGTCATCAACGTCACCGCGCCCCTGCGCCCTTTTAGCGCCAAGCCCATTCTACGCTCCGCCTCACCCTGATGATATTCCCACGCATTGTCCATAAATGTTACACCTTGATCAATGGCCGACTGAATCAATTTCACGGTCATCGCTTCATCAATATAAGGCCGCACACAATGCCCACCACCAAACCCAATCACCGACACTTTCAATCCCGTTTTACCCAATGTACGAACGGGCACACCATCTGAATTTCTTTCTATATCCTGTGTCATCCCATCTCACTTTCTATCTTAAGGTGTCACCACTGTACCATCTGCTCGGCGAACATTATCAAACGCCCCGCTGCTTGGTGTGGGATCATGTGGCATCTTCATCGCCGCTTCTTCGTCAATATCCACACCCAAACCCGGCTTGTCATTGGCCCACATATACCCATCATGCACCTCTGGCATACCTGGAAAAATTTCTGCAAGACTTTCGTGGTGTTCCGATGACTCTTGAATACCAAAGTTTGAAATCGCCAGATCCAAATGCAAATGCGCCGCAACACCCACAGGCGAAATATTACCCGGCCCCTGAAACGCCGTACGCACACCATACATCTCACCATGTGCGGCATACTTTCGCGCCGGTGTAATCCCACCAATATGCGCCACACGCAACCGAATAAAATCAATCAGCCGCTGATCCACCAAGGGTACAATCTCAAGCGGGTTGTTAATAATCTCACCCATCGACAAGGGCGTCGAACACTGCTCCCGCACCCGTTTGAACCAATCCACTTGCCCTGGCGTAAACAGATCTTCCAAAAAGAACAATTTAAACGGTTCCATCTCTTTGGCAAATTGCACCGCCTGAATCGCAGGCAAGCGCTCATGCGCATCGTGTAAAAATTCAACTTTCCAACCCATCTTATTGCGCATATGTGCCATCATTTCAATAGCCGAACGCATATAAGGCATCGGCTCAAATATACCCGCCTGTTGTGCCCACGCATGTTCTTGATCGGCAGCATCCACATTGGTCGCAATCCACTTCGGTCCATCATTCAGATCACGATCACCGCCACTGCTTGAGCCATAGGTCGCAAAACCTGGCGTGGCCGTTTGCAACCGAATATAGTGAAATCCGCGTTCAAGCAATGCAAATGCTTTGTCTTCTGTCTCCTGCAAACTCCCACCGCTGGCATGTGCATACAGAGCCGCTGCTTCCCGCGCTTTGCCACCCAACAAATCATAAACAGGCATCCCCGCCATTTTACCTTTAATATCCCAAAGCGCTTCGTCTACCCCTCCAAGCGCATTGTTCAACACGGGGCCATTCCGCCAATACGATGAAACATAAGCCGACTGCCAAATGTCTTCAATATTGGCAACATCTTTCCCAATTAAAAAAGGACGCAAATAATCCACAATGGCAGACTTCACCGCCAATGGGCGTGTGCGATAGGACGCATCGCCCAAGCCATACAGCCCTGGTTCGGTCGTCTCAATCTTCACAACCGTAAATCGCCCACCACGCGGTGGCTGTGTCAAAATCGCCTTCACATCTCGAATTTTCACGTTTTTCATATTGAACCTTTCACTGAAAAAGCTTGGCTAAAAAGACAAGTACCCCACCCACTTAATCTATATCAGCACATGTTGCTCTGCACCAATCGTCAACACCTGTTCATGCGAAGACGCCAGTTTAACCATATCCTTCACTTCTTTGCCATCTTCATCCCGACCCAGCGGAATAATAAGTGTTTCAAAAAGCGTTTCTTCGCCACCATCACATGCTTTACCACGATATATCACGTGTGTATTATAAGGACCACTATCAAAATAATCTAACGATTTCCATGTTCTTATCTCAACAGTGCTCTCAGGTTTTGGCAACAACCAAATCAAAGCCCGACCCTCATATGCAACCTCAAACCACCCATCACCCAAATCAACCGGATTCATCACATGCCATAAAGGTGCTGCCATATAGGGGGCTTTATCAGAAACACACACCTTATCACGCACCATCAAAAAGTCGTGTTGTCGGTTCTTGGTGAAAAATAATTCTCTGCTGCGGTGAATGGCCCGCCCCGAATGGCTCTTTTCAGAATAATCAAAAATCCCGTGCGTAAAATCGACATTATCATGAAACGCTTTCACCTGAACAGGGTGATGGGGCAATTCATTAAACATCCACTTGCGCGGATACCCCTCAGATTCCCCAATACAAAAAAGCTGTACAACATCTTGAGGTGTTTGCCCTGAAAACTTATAATCCACCTCAAAAGAATGAAAGCCATCTCGTTCAATGCTAAAAGGTTCAGGCAATTTAACGCCAATATAAATAGTCGTTGCCCAGTCGCTTGTTTCTTTGGCAGGGTTATCCGAAACAGTCTGAGTAACATGAAAACGCCCCACAGGCTTGCCATCTGTCCCCAGCTCAATAGACGATAAACCCACCCATTTTTGATTCTGAAAATCCGTTATCTCCCTTCGGCCATCATCCCCCACCAGCGTCACCGAACCCAAATCAAAATCATATCCATCACCATATACTTTTAACCCAATCAAAAATACCGACTCTCGTTCAGGGTCAAAAGCGAACGCCCGAGGAATATCATTGCCAACCTGATGTGTATAATCAAATGGAAATGATGATTCGGGGCGAAAACGACCATAATTACGCTGACTCTCAAACGACGCCCGCACCGTCTGCCATTGGTCTAAGGGCACTTTCATTTTGGAAACAGGAAAATCTTCTTTCTGATCTGCCACATGAAGCACATTATGAAAAAACGGTTCCACGCCCGAGCGCCCGTTATCCTCTAAAATCACACCCTCCCCAATCAACCCATTAATCGCCAACGGATCACTGTGCCCGTGCTCGTTCCCTGAAGCCAAACTCACCATCGCCAACAAATCACCCGCTTCCCACCCAGCTCTCAATATCGCGCGTTCAGGACAGCCATTGTTCCGGTAAATCACCTTAGACGAACTATTAGGAACCACTTCTTGAACGGTATCATCGGCGCACTGAAATGCCAAGGTCAAACCATAGAGATCGTGGTGATGAAACCACTCGGGTTTCTCTTGCAGAGTCCTTTTATAATTATCAAAAATGACCCGAGCAGCCCACTTATACCGACCATCTTGGTAAACCGAAGCAGCTTTTTCCATCGCACACAGATACCACCCCCAAGCCGGTTCCGTTGGGCGCCAATCACCATAAATAGACGCCCGCCCAATGCCGCTCCACATATCTAAAATATTTTCAAAACACTGACGCAGTTTCGGATGCTGATACACATCTTCTAACGCCGACTCTTCTAACCATGTAATCATATTTACCATGGTCAACGCACCATACCCATAACTGTCTTCATCAGCCTCATAATACGTCTTCAAATCTGCCAACACAATCTGTTCAACTTCTAAAAGTTCTGTGCGCTTTGGGTGATCAGGCACCCATTCCAAAACAGGGTGGATCGCTGCCAGATAACCAAACGCCCGATTCATAGACCCGCGTTCGTACTCCGCTTCCGTCAGCAAGTCCGTAAAAAATTGTTTGAGCACAACAATTTCACCATCAGTAAGCACACCCTCGTCCAAACAAACTCGGGCCAACAGAACAATACGATACGGAATCTTAAACCCCGTGAGTCGCAACCCCGGTTGAACCACACCGACCTGTCGATAATCGTCCAAAATCACTTTTAGAAGTGCATGAATAGATTTCAGATATACCTCATCTCCCGTCTGACGATACAACAAAACCTCTGCAGCCGATGTCCATCCGGGCAACCGAGAATCATCCGTTTCAATCTTATGATACAATTCATTAACAATGTGGAAATAGCTTTCTCGATTCATTCAATACTCCAAAAAAGACCAGTGGCGTGATCTTGTGGCAAGTTACCCGTTGGTGACCTACGAAGAGGGTTTATTGTCGATCTGTTCAGGTATATAGTGCTGGTAAATATCAGGCCTGGAGAAACCGTAACCGCGCCCCCCATGACTGTTGGCACATCCCTTTCACGCCACTGAATCGCCTTCGCCAAATGCGACAACAAATAGACGGCATCCATCGTAGCAAAACCAGGGCGTCCTTCCCAAAACCCATTTTCATCTTGCAGATCCAACATCGCATAAAAAGTGTGCTTGGGAAACTAGGCACAGTTGAGGTACCGTTACAGAAAGCACCTGTGTCCTTAAGCCATAAAGTTTCGGACCAAGCAATCAAATCATCGCGGATAGAATTGAGATCAATAGTCATATTCACCCTGGTCAACTTACATGTTTAGCACGCAACACATTCATCTTCCCCAAATACGATCAACGCATTATCTTTAAATTATATAACAATTCAATACACTTTAAGATCTATCAATCACGCACGCGGAGTTCATCCTATGAATGGCGCACAATCCCTTATTCACACACTCTATAATGGCGGCATCAACACCTGCTTTATGAACCCAGGTACATCAGAAATGCACTTTGTAGCCGCCTTAGATTCCGTACCAGAAATGAGAGCCGTCCTCTGTCTATTTGAAGGCGTGGCCACAGGCTGTGCCGATGGGTATGCCCGCATGACAGGCAAACCCGCCGCAACACTCCTTCATTTAGGCCCCGGATTGGGCAACGGCATTGCCAACCTTCACAATGCCCGCAAAGCGCACTCACCCATTGTCAACATCGTCGGCGATCACGCAACTTACCACGTCCAATACGACGCACCCCTTACATCCGACATCGAAGGCATTGCCCAGCCTGTATCTGGTTGGGTACGCACATCACCAACCGCGCAATCGGTAGCCGCAGATGGCGCAGCAGCCATTGCCGCCGCACAAACACCGCCCGGTCAAGTGGCCACATTAATCTTACCGGCCAATACCGCTTGGAACCCAGCAAACGGCCCAGCACAAATTCAAGCATCACCCAAACCCACAGCCGTTCCCACCAAACACATTCAAAATATCGCAACCCTACTCAAACAGCAAAGCGACACCGTCATACTCATTGGCGACCAAGTGATGAGCAACGAAACCCTCAGCCGCTTAGCAAGCTGTATTGCGTCTCACACAAATGCTCGGCTCATGGGGCCTCGTGCAGCAGCGCGCGTATCTCGCGGAGCAGGACGCCCCATCATCGCACGACTGCCCTATCCCGTTGATCAAGCCATTGCCATGTTAGAAGGCACCAAACACATCGTCTTAGTTGGCACCAAAGAACCTGTGGGTTTCTTCGCCTACCCTAACAAACCCAGTCTCATGGCCCCACCCGACGCACAAATCCATACATTGGCCGAAGCCCATGAAGACATTTCAGATGCATTAAACATTTTGGCCAAAGAACTAAACACTCCCACAGAACCACCCAACCTCGCCCAACTCAAACGCCCACCCTTACCAACAGGTCCACTCACGCCCGACACCATCTGGACAACGCTCTGCGCCCTTATGCCAGAAAATGCCATCATTTGTGACGAATCCATCACTTCAGGTCGAGCCGCTAGTCCTCTTACCGAAACAGCACCCCCTCACGATTGGATGCACGTCACAGGAGGGGCCATTGGACAAGGGTTGCCCGTGGCCACCGGTGCAGCCGTTGCGTGCCCA
>JABIFK010000330.1 GCA_018650745.1 Candidatus Latescibacterota bacterium
CCGCTTCGATTGATATTACAGATAAGGATGCTTTTCGAAAAGGAGATTTGGAAGTTATTCCTTTGGCGTCTCAAGCTTATTTACCTGCCCAACCTGTGTTCATTTATTTTGAATTATACAATTTAAACGCAGACGAATTTGGCCAGACCCAATATCATATATCCTACGAGGTCAGGTCGAAGGATCAAAAGAGTGTTGGCGCACGGATACTTGGCGGCGTGGGCAAGCTTTTGGGCCAGCAAAGCGGTGAGGGCGTGATTACAATTGATTATGAACAAGTTGGCACTGAGGCCCAAGAACAGGCCTATTTGGAATTGGATTTGTCAAATACGGAGCCGGGTGTGCAAATGCTCAAAATTGTGATAACAGATCAGAATACTGGGCAGACCGCAGGTGTGTCCACAACATTTACGGTTCGTTAAGATGCCTCATTTTTTTTCTTGGATTGTTCCTGGGCAATTGGCGGGTATGGGGAGACCGGGGTGTGGGTTGGAATTGGCAGGGCAAATGATGCCGTATGAACAGCGACTTTTGTCGTGGGTGATGCACTCGCAATCGTTGCAATCGGATCGTCAAAAACTTGCGCGCAGAATTGGTTTGCCTGGTGGCAATGCGGAATTGCTTGAACGGCGGATGGTCGATTTGTATCACAAATTCCGTGATGTGTGGCCGGTCATCGAAGGGTACACGGAAGGGTTTGGAAATGAGGGTCAGCCTGTTGATCGGTTTAAGCTTGGAAAGGAATTGTTAGAGGCCGATCTCACATTTCTCGTACAGCAAGGTGTCAATACGATTGTGTCATTGACGGAAACGCCTTTGAACGAAGAGGTCGTGGCACCGTTTGGGTTTGAAACTTTGCATATGCCTGTACCTGATCGACACGCGCCAGAACCCGAGCAGATTGATGCGTTGATGGCTTTTCTGGATGAAAAACTGGGGGCTGACCGAAGTGTGATGGTACATTGTCTGGGTGGCTATGGCCGCACGGGAACCATGTTGGTTTGTTATTTGATTTATTGTGGTGCAACGGCTGATGAGGCGCTTGCCGAAATACGCCGGCTGCGACCTTTGTCTGTTGAGACTGAGGAACAGGAACTGGCTGTTTATGCGTACGAGGAGCGGATCCGATGAGTGATTTTTCTGTGGCGAAAATGCGTGAGCACGCCCGCGAATTGTTTGATGCTTCCATTCTGGCAGTAGATGCAGGGCAATGTGTGCGCCGTTTTGTAAGCTTAGACGGGGCACTATTGAACATTGGCGACCAAGATTACGATTTGTCTCAATATGATCGTGTGTTGGTTGTGGGGATGGGTAAAGCTTCGTCTCAAATGGCTGTGGCTTTAGAAGATATTTTGGGTGATCACATTGGTGGTGGATTGATTAATACAAAGTATGAACACCGTGAAGCACTCAAATATGTAGAGGTTGTTGAGTGTGGGCATCCGGTACCTGATGAAGCGGGTGTTGTGGGCACGCAACGGATATTGGATCTGTTAGCTGATGCAGATGATAAGACTTTGGTGATTTGTGTGATTTCTGGAGGCGGATCAGCACTGACTCCTGCGCCTGTTGGCGGCGTAAACCTTGCTGATAAACAAGAAACCACACGGCTGTTGCTGGCGTGTGGTGCCAATATTGTTGAACTCAATGCCATTCGTAAACATCTGTCGCGTATTAAAGGTGGCGGAATGGCTCGTATCGCTTTTCCTGCAACGGTTGTGGCCTTGATGCTGTCTGATGTAATTGGTGATCCTATGGACGTCATTGCGTCTGGGCCCACAGTGCCAGATACGGCCACCTTTCAAACCTGTATGGATATCTTGGACAAATATGATTTGGTGTCTGACATTCCCGAAGCTGTTCGAACACGTTTTGAAGCTGGTGTTAGAGGAGAGATTGACGACACCCCCAAACCGGGTGACGCGGCATTGTCAAAGGTGCAAAATCTGGTGGTGGGTAGCAACGGGCTTGCCGTGGAAGCTGCAGCTAAAAAGGCGAAGGAATTGGGGTATAATACGTTGGTGCTGTCAACGCGCGTGGAAGGCGAAGCGCGCGAAGTGGCATATGTTTATGCGGGTATCGCAAAGGAAATTGTGCAGTCTGGCCAGCCTATTGAAGCACCTGCTTGTGTCATTTCTGGAGGCGAAACAACGGTTTTGGTACGCGGAGATGGTAAGGGTGGCCGCAATCAAGAATTGACTTTGTCTGCTGCGATTCAACTTGCAGGATGGGACCGGGTGGTCATGCTGAGTGGGGGCACCGATGGCACCGATGGGCCAACCGATGCGGCGGGTGCAATTGCAGATGGAGAGACGATTGCGCGTGCCACTAAAGAAAATGTGTCGGCTTTGGCGCACTTAAAAAATAACGACGCCTATCATTTTTTTAAGCCGTTGGACGATTTGATCATGACGGGTGCAACTGGAACCAATGTGGCAGAC
>JABIFK010000810.1 GCA_018650745.1 Candidatus Latescibacterota bacterium
CGCCACGTTGAAATACAAATATTGGGTGATCAGGCAGGCAATATTGTCCATTTGGGAGAGCGTGAGTGCTCGGTTCAGCGCCGCCATCAAAAACTTATTGAAGAGTCGCCCTCACCGGTTGTTGATGAGGATTTGCGTAAACGCATGGGGGATGCTGCTATTAAAGGCGCCCAAGCCGTGGGGTATACAGGGGCTGGCACCGTCGAGTTTTTATTGGATGTTTCAGGTGAATTTTATTTTTTAGAGATGAATACCCGCATTCAGGTTGAACATCCCGTTTCAGAGTTGGTGACAAACTTTGATTTGGTGAAAGCACAGATTTGTATTGCTGCAGGCACACAGGCGCCTTTGCGTCAAGAAGATCTGGTGCCCAAAGGACATGCAATTGAGTGTCGCATTAATGCTGAAGATACAGAACATAACTTTCGCCCGTCACCTGGCAAGATTACAGAATTGCATTTTCCTGGGGGACCTGGCATTCGAATTGATTCACACCTCTACGCAGGGTATGTCATTCCATCTCAGTACGATTCTTTGTTGGCAAAATTGATTGCTTATGGTCGATCACGCGATGAAGCCATCGCACGTATGGTGCGTGCACTCGAAGAGTTTGTCATTGAAGGTGTGCCAACCACCATACCGTTTCATTTACATGCGCTGACACACGAAGATTTTCGGGCCGGGCGTGCAACAACAGAATTTGTCGAAAAATTGGGGTACGGACATTAATTAGTAAGTAGTAACGACGCGATAAGAGAGCAGAAACTTGAAAGGAGCTGTTATGGCAGAAGTACCTGGTGACTTACATTATAATGCCGATCACGACTGGGTACTTGTCGATGACGGTGTGGGTATCTGTGGCATCACTGAGTATGCACAAGGTGAATTGGGTGATATTGTGTTTCTAGAATTGCCTGGTGTGGGAGATATTGTAACCCAGGGCGAATCATATGGCACGGTAGAAGCGGTAAAGACTGTTTCTGAGCTCATTTCACCTGTTTCTGGTGAAATCGTTGAGGTTAACGATATTTTGACACAAGATGCTTCTTTGGTCAATGTTGATCCCTATGACTCTGGATGGATGATTCGTGTCAAATTATCTGATTTGAGTGAAATAGATGAATTGATGGATGCGTCTGCTTATGCTGGTCATATAGAAGACTAACACACATTTGAATGCGCTTGACACAGTATTCTAAATCTGATATATAGAAGTCACTTATGTGTTTTTGATTTTTCCACACTTAACATTCGATTTCTATGTCGCCACCTGCTCTCAAATCGCTCAACCGGTCTGTTTTGGTGCTTAACCAAAGCTATGAGCCCTTACATGTTTGTTCGGTTCGACGGGCGATTGTGTTGGTTTTTCGGGGGCGTGCAGAGGTGGTTGAAGAGTTGGATGCGTTTGTTTATACCGTTTCACAGGCGTATCCCATCCCGAGTGTGGTACGTTTGGGTTTTTATGTGCGTGTGCCTCCCAAACCTTTAGCATTGAGTAAGCGCAACGTGCTTAAACGCGATGCGCACCAGTGTCAGTATTGCGGTACGAAGCGGGGGCCTTTTACAATTGACCATATCGTCCCGCGATCACACGGTGGCAAAGATACTTGGGAAAATCTGGTTTGCGCTTGCCACAGTTGTAACAATAAAAAAGGAGATCGTGCACCTGATGAGATTGGCATGGTTTTAAGAAAAAAACCACGCAGACCTCACCATGTAACGTTTATCCGACACTATGTCGGGGTGCCAGACGAACGCTGGCGCCCCTATCTTTTTATGGATGATTAAAGGTGGTGAGACATACAGATGTAAGGCCCGAGGAAAACTTCTTGCCGCTTGCGTCTCGTGTCTTACGTTTTAAATTATGTCTGAGAAAAAACGTATTTTAACAGGTGATCGACCCACCGGACGGCTTCATTTGGGTCACTATGTGGGGTCGTTGAAAAACCGTGTGGCACTGCAAGATCAATATGATTGTTATTTTATTGTGGCCGATTTGCATATGTTGACCACGAAGCCCCAAAAAGAACATATTGACGCGTTGCGTGAAAACATTCACGACATGGTGCTCGATTATTTGGCCGTAGGGATTGATCCCAGCAAATCGACAATCTATTTACAGTCTGCTATTCATGCTGTTTATGAGATGAATTTGTTTTTTGAAATGTTGGTTAGTTTGCCACGTGTGTCACGTTTACCAAGCATCAAAGATATGGCACGGGCTGCCAAAATGGAAGATGAGGCCATTCCGTTTGGTTTGATTGGCTATCCCATATTGCAAAGTGCCGACATTATGATGCCGCGTGCTCATTTGGTGCCTGTGGGGAAGGATAATGAAGCACACGTAGAGGTTACCCGTGATATCGCGAGACGTTTTAATAACTATTATGGCGATACCTTTCCCATTCCAGAACCGCTGATTGGCGACGTGCCTTCCTTGGTAGGGACCGATGGCCAAGCTAAGATGAGTAAGAGTTTGGACAATGCCATCTTTTTGTCTGATGACGCAAAAACGGTACAAAAACGGGTGCGCAGCATGTTTACCGACCCCAATCGGACCCGCGCAGATATACCCGGCACAGTTGAAGGCAATCCTGTATTTATTTATCACGATGCATTTAACCCCAATGTGGATGAGGTCAATGACTTAAAGGACCGCTATCGCAAGGGGGCTGTTGGTGATGTTGAAGTAAAAGACAAGCTTTCTGCCGCTTTGAATACGTTTTTGGAACCCATCCGCGAAAGAAGAGAACATTTTGCATCCCAGTCTGGGTACGTAGAGCAAGTGATTTATGAAGGCACGCTCAAAATGCAAGAATTTGCGCACGAAACATTGTCCGATATGAAGAAAGCGATGGGTTTTTCGGGGGTTTGGAATCGCATCTCTCGAAAAGCGCGTGATCGCATCAAAAAGCTCGAAAAAGCAAAGGAGGCATAATATGGTTGCCTCAAATTTGAACGTACAACTCGATCATAACAATGGACCTTATGGTATAAAGCTTGAATTGTTTGAAGGCCCATTGGATTTGCTGTTGTTTCTCATTCGTAAAGATGAGATCGATATTTACGATATTCCTATTGCTGATATTACGCGGCAATTTTTGGAATATGTTGAAATTATTCAAGGGCTTAACTTGGAGCTGGCGGGTGATTTTGTTGTTATGGCCGCCACGCTGATGCGCGTCAAATCGCGTATGCTGTTACCCGCTGATCCGGATGCTGTAGAAGAAGAAGGTGATCCACGCGAAGAGTTGGTTCGCCGCTTATTGGAGTATCAACAATTCAAGGATGTGGCGGGGTGGTTGGAAGATCAGCAGGAGACATTTCGCGATGTCTATTACCGAGGTGCGTCGGTCAATGTCAACGATTTGCGCGATGATAACGAAGACGAAGGTTTTCGCCCTGTTGGTATGTTTGAGTTGTTGGCAGCATTTAAGCGCGCGATAGACCAGGTGCCGAAAGAAAATGTTCATC
>JABIFK010000811.1 GCA_018650745.1 Candidatus Latescibacterota bacterium
ATCATGTTGATGTTTGCTTTATTGGTCGTGCAAACGGTGCGTGTGGTTCTGCGGGATCGGGCACATAGAATTGAAGTGGAAGCCGAACTTCAGACGGCCCACGATATGCAGATGAGTTTGATGCCTAATGTGAGCCCAGATATTGAAGGTATTGATATTGCTGGTCGGTGTATCCCTGCGAGTCAGGTCGGCGGTGATTTTTTTCAATACTTTGACCATAGCGGCAAGTTATCCCTCGGCTTAGCTGATGTCACTGGACATGCAATGGCAGCTGCAATACCAGTGGTGCTATTCAATGGTGTCCTTGAAAGCCAGATGCGGCGCAGTGATCCGATCAAGCTTTTGTTCGGTGAACTAAATGACACGCTACACAATGTGCTGGACAGCCGCACGTTTGTCTGTTTCACGATGGGTGAACTTGATCTAAATACCCGTGTGTTCAGTCTCTCCAATGGGGGGTGTCCTTACCCTTATCACTACAATGCAGAGACTGGTAACATCGTGGAGCTGCAAATAGATGCCTACCCGCTCGGGGTGCGTGCTGCAACAGACTATGAAGTGATTGATGTGCAACTTCAGGATGGCGACTATGTGGTATTTTGCTCTGACGGTATCGCAGAAGCAGAGAATGAAGCAGGTGAGCAGTTTGGGTATGAGACCACAGAGGCGACGATCAGGCAGGCGTGTGTTGATGGCCTGTCAGCAGAGGCAACGATTGATCGCATCTTGGAGGGTGTGGATGCATTCTGTGGTGCAGCACTTCAGGGCGATGATATGACGTGTGTGGTGGTGCGAATAGAAGAAACGACGGAGAGAGTTTGATCTTGAAGGAGAACAACGGGTTACGCTAAATGCGCAACCCGTTGTTTTTATATGCCTGCTAATTGCCGATTGAGTTGTCTGTTACGGGTCTTTGTTGAAAACCGGAATGTGAAAAAATAAAAAACAGGCCGCATTATTGCGGCCTGTTTTTGTGTTCCGTTAATCTTAATGGCTGTTAGAGGCCGGCGTGGAATTCTGTCCAGTCATCTAAGTTATTCAAATTAACAGCGTCTAAGATACTGCCATCATCCGTGATACCCGCAGGGCCCAAAATTGAGGCACGGGTTTCATCGGTGTGGTTGTATCCTTGGATGGCGCTGTTTAATTCGGCTATGGCATTGCTGTCTAAGCTACCGCCCTTTTGATCCAAAATCCATTTCTCGAATTCGGGATAAGAAGGAATATTGTCTGTTAAATATTTGAGCGTTGCGTCTCGGTCTAAGCCCAAGCCATCGAGAACCATTTGATCGTAGCCCATTCCGCATTGGTCATAACCATCGGCAAGTTGCCCTTTGGCACCCAAAATGGTTTTGCACCACAAGCGGGGTAAATGCAATACACCCAAGGGTCCTGCGACACCCGAACTGATGAGTGGGACAATGCCTGCCATGTTGAACCTCCGTTATATCGTAAATGAAAATAGAGTCTCTATTTAGCCAATGTGCCTTTTTGGTCTCGCAAACGTTTCCACCGATCTACGATACCCGTTTTGTATGTAACAGTCAGTTGTGCCCCAATAAATTCAAACACTGTTCCATTTGAATGTGTCAAAACAACACGCGCATCTTCTGATTTGATCTGGCCAGAGAGTGCTTCAGACGACGATTCATAGGTTGCATCGATGGGGGTGCCCAACAGACCACCAATTTGCAAATTGGCCTGTGTTGAAAAGGTGTTGCCACTAAATGTGTATACCCGTTCAGTGGCCTGCATGGTCTCTTGGCTTGTTGAAATTGTAACGAGCACATGTGCTTGGTCTTGGGTGGTAGGAAACCATTCCAAGACACCACTGATATCCGGATTTGAAATTTCATGGCCTTGGGCATTTTTTCTGGATTCTAATGTCCAACTGCCGCGATACTCAGCCTGATACTTTGTCGCATCTGCACAATGTAACAACACCATACTTAAGAGTAAGATGAGTCCACGTGTTCCATTTGAAAACATAATTATTCTCCTGGGTTCTAATTTTCTAATAACGCGCAGACAATTAGGCACGCAAGCCGAGACTTGTCAAGTACTAATCGCAGGTGCATTTTTTTTAGGGGGAAAGGGCGTGTTGGATCGCCGAGCGCAAAGATGCAATTTGGAAAGGCTTTTCAAGCACGCTTGCCGGTTGAAGTTCGGCCAAGGATTTCTTAAATTCCGGTTTGTTCAAAAATGCAGAAATGACAATGGTTGGAATGTCTTTTGGCAAATGGGTCAGCAGTTGGATGCCATTGACCTTGGGCATATTCAGATCGGTAATGATGAGATCGTAATTCTCTTTTTGTTTTAATACCTGATTCAAAGCTTCAAATCCGTCTGGTGCATCGAGCACTTCGTAGTCACTTGACAAGGCTTGTAACAGCAGTGCCCTGAGTTCGTCGTTGTCATCGACAACCAATATACGTCGGTGCTTCGAGGTTGTCTGTTTAGCACCTTCTGTTCTTTTGTGGGTGCTGGTCGTTCCGGGACCTGAAGGATCATGTGTCTCTGTTTGCGAGTTACCATCTTGAGCTGCCTCAGGCTGAGACTTTGTGTCAGCGGTTGTTTTTTTACCTGTGGCTTGTTGGGCTGTTGAGCGTGGTTGGGACGTTGGATTGAGAAGTTGTTGCAGCTGTTCTTCTGTTATCGGTTTGCCACCGGCTTTGGCAACTTCAAGGGTTGCAAGGTCCTTGTCGTTTTCAAGGTGTTTGATCTCTTGGCCTA
>JABIFK010000286.1 GCA_018650745.1 Candidatus Latescibacterota bacterium
CGCGCACTCATCAACCCACCCGTTGTCGTTTCGGCAACAGCAAGCGTCCATCCTCTATTGCCTAACACCTCACCCAATTTGACAGCCAAATCATCAGCCACAACAATCTCCAAAATCAAGTCACAGGTCACAAGTCACAGGTCACAAGATTCGATTCGCCTTTGGTTTTGACCTGAGACCTACCGATCTGAGGCTTGTGACATTATTTTATTGATTCAACCCCACGGGTTGTCCTGTTTCAGAAGACTTGTAAACCGCATTAAAAATTTCAACCGATTTTTTGCCTTCTTCACCCGAAACAACAGGTGGTGTTCCCTTTGTAATCGCCGACACCATATCTTCGGCAATATCAGCAGGTGCATCAGGCACTTCAAAACGATTCAAATCGACCGAATCTTCATCCTTGGTCGTAATCTCAATGCCACCTTTTTGATTCCAACGTACCGTACCTTCTGTACCGCTGATTTCTACTTGTGTACCCAAATTTGGATAATTGGACGTTGTTGTTGTAATCAACCCCCAAGCACCACTTTGAAACGTCAACTGTGCGGCCGACAAATCTTCGGTCTCAATGTCGTGCGTCATTGTTGCACTGCGCCCATACACTTCTTTAACTGGGCCCAATAACCAATAAATGAGATCAACAAAGTGCACGCCCTGATTCGCAATGGATCCACCTTCGGTCTCCAATCGACTGCGCCAACCCAATGGATACCCACCATTATAATAACTCTGCTCGCGCCACCACTTCATCTTCACATCCCCCAAAAATATCTTCCCAATAATGCCCTGATCAATCGCCGCTTTGAGCTGTCGGTTTTCCAACGAATACCGATTGCCAAAATCCACAGCCAAAACCTTGCCCGCACCTTTGGCCGCTTGAATGGCGGCATCACACTTTTCAACGCGCACATCCATTGGCTTGGTTACAAATGCATGTTTGCCAGCGGCAATCGCTTCCATGGCATAATCACAATGTGTACCACTGGATGAATAAACGCCGATGACGTCAATATCATCTCGTGCAAACATCTCTTTGTGGTCTGTTGTCCAATCACAACTGTACAATTCGCCGTATTCTTTTGCTTTTTCTTCTTGCAAATCACTCACACAAACAAGCTTGGCACCTGCCGCGTTGGCCACCTGTTCGGCGGCTTTACGACCGCGTCCAAGCCCCATAATTCCAAATCTCACATCTGCCATGAGTCAAACTCCAATTAAAAATGTAAAATTAAAAATGCAAAAAAGCCTAAAATTGACTTTTTTGCATTTTTAATTACCCTACCGTCACTTTGGGTGGGTGTGCAAAATCGTGATAGCGTTCTTTAATATTGCCATCCGTAGCATCGCCTTTGTGCACATAATACCGATAGATCCCCACAATCGAGTCACCCGGTTCCATTGTATGATGCCCGCGCCCATTGTCACCTGGATAATAAGACAAACCAAAGGGATTGGCCGTCATCAAACCATAGTTGCGCACGTGCCAATAGGTGGGGTGTCGAAAACTATCTGGATGGTCCATTAAAGCAATCCCTACCGTATTGCCTTCCACAGGCCCCGTATAATGACACCACGGTGCGCGCTTTCCCCACGTTTCTTCTTCATCAATACCGCCCACACCATTTTCAATCTTACCACCCAAACCGCGCTTTACTTCCATTGACTCTGCCACCCGAATCGAAGCCAAACCGCCTTCTTTTGTATCACCCATCAACACATCCATATCGGTCGCCGTCAATGTCAAATGCAAATCAAAAATACGCACAGCAGCGGGTGTATTATAAATGGTCCACTCAGCGCGTTCTTCGAGCAACACATTAGACCCACGCATCGGGCCTTTCCAACCATCGCTGCCCACCCAATGCCCTTTGCTCGTAATGCGCCCCAATACGGGTCCTTCTTCTAATGTCTCAAATCGTTTCACTACCGTACGCGCATGTGATTCACCTTCTGCCCAGTTGTTAAAACTATTCACTTCACCGTGTGCAATCCACACAGATCTATGATGATGATGATCCAACTCGCGCCCATCTTCGGGTGAGGCTAAGCGGCGCGTCACAGGATCACCATAAGGGCCAATGATCGGATATAAATTGGGCCGTGCCAATTCTTTGCCATAATTATAAGTCGTAAAATGACGGCCTCGAATAGCCACATCGACCTTGCCGCGTCCTTTTGTCAGTGAAACACCTTTACCAGTGGTCTTGGGTTTGCCTCCCACATTTAACTTATACTCAGCCGACTTCCCAGCACCCAAACTATCCACCATAAAACTCACTTCCAAACCACCACGCACTTTACGCGCCTGGCAAGGCACTTCTTTTTTGCCCAAATTTAATGTTGCCGTAGAAGTATCTTTGGGTGCATCCACCACCACCGACACAGGACAATTCGTCCGCCCGTGTGGGCCTGCATGAACCGTTAACTTTACTGTTGGCATGTTGCCTCCTTCATAAAATAAATGGCGTATGTAAAATCCAAATTCTCCATGAGGGTACGGAATCCCATTTTAATGTCAAGCACTTCAATACCTGCTTTGCCAAAGCCATTGACATCCCAACAACGGGCGGTTATCATACAGGTGTACTTGATCAAACGC
>JABIFK010000358.1 GCA_018650745.1 Candidatus Latescibacterota bacterium
TCTGGTGCCACAGGCGGTGCTACAAAAGCTGGAGGAGCCGACTCGGGGGCAAACAGAGGAGGTTCAGGTTCTTTTGCTACGGGAGGCACAATAGGTTTTGGTGTTGCCTGAGCAGGTGTTTGTGTGGGAGCAGGTTCATCAGAAGCAGGTGGCGCCGCACTCTGTGATGGCATTGGAGGCAAATTAGAAAGTTGTGTCACATCCAAGCGCGCTTCATCTTCCATCTCATCTTCAAGATTTAACCGTGCAGCCACAGATTCATAAACAGATTTTGCCGCCTCAACACGTGCCTCAACAACATGGAGCGCACGACGCAACTCTTCCATCTGAGAAGAGGCATCTTCTATCTCTTTTCGCGCAAAATCTAAAACTTGTTCATAAAGTGTTTCATTTGTTTCGCCATTTGGTGGAATCATGGCACTGTCCTTGGTGTGAGGAGACCAGATAAACGGTATTGGAAAAGCTGTCTCAAGATAAACAAATACATGAGCTTAAGTCCTCTAAGTATAACGCACACAACACGAAATAGCAAGTTGAAAATCCCATTTTCACACGTCATAGAAGACTCAAAATAGAATAAAAAAAAGTCACTTCTACCAGATATGGTGTACAATTCTGACCAAATATACAAAAAACGTATTTTAGGTCGAAAATGGGTCTCCATTTTCCACTTTTTACCGCACCTCGTTTCTGTTTCACCAATTGACAAACCTTCGGAAATACACTAATTTACAGTTATCTTCCCTTATTTTTTATAGTCGAACTACGCGTGTTCAAAGAAAGCGCACAATGTTCAATAAAGAAAACGAATCTGCCTCTTCAACCATTTTGCTCGATGATGTTCATTTAGAGAAGCGAATTTGGGCCGTTGCAGGTGGAAAAGGTGGTACTGGCAAGACCATGGTAACCACCAATTTGGGTGTTGGATTGGCCATTTTGGGCTACAAGGTGATCCTCATCGACGGCGATTTGGGGGGGGCCGATTTGCACCTTTCTTTTGGAATGCCCGTCCCCAAACGAAACCTCAACGACTTCCTCAGTGGGCGTGTCGGCTCGTTGAGTGATGTTGTTTTACCCACCAACAGTGCCAATCTCAACCTCATTTGTGGGGGTAGTGAACTCATTGGTTTGGCCAATCTGCCCTTTCAGCGCAAAGAAAAACTCAAACGACACATCAATCAACTCGACGCCGACTTTATTCTGGTCGACTTGGGTGCCGGAACAGCCTATAACACCCTCGATTTTTTTGTCATTTCCAATGAAGGGTTTATTGTCTGTAACCCCGAACCACAAGCCAAAATCGACGCCTACGCATTTGTTAAAAACGCTGTTTATCGACGCTTGTTACAAGCTTTTGGTAAAAACACACTGCTTAAAGATCTTATTATCAACTTTGGCAACAATGCCCAAAGAGCACTTAAAATCAGAGATCTCATTGGCCTAATAGGTGATACAGTACCCGAACATGCTGACAAGGCACGTGATCTTATTACCTCATTTCGCCCCAAGTTGATTATGAACAAGCTGCGCAAAAAGAGTCAACTTGAAGATGCACACCGCTTTACCTACTTGGTACGAGAGTATTTGGGTGTCGAAATGCAATACTTAGGCCACATCGAATACGATGAGCGTGTCGTTGACGCCTGTGAAAAAATGAAACCCTATTTGCTCGATCAACCCACATCTAAGGTATCTCTTAGCATCTATAATACCCTGCTTAATATGGGCATTCGTGACCGTCAATTGCGGTATGACAAAAAGAACTTCAAAAAAATGTCACAAGGTGTCAAACTCGAATCCAAAATTTGGAAGGAAAACACGCCGTGACATTTCAAGCCGGTGGTTGGTTGCGCCAAAACCTTCTTACGCCTGTTGTGTATCGGCTTTCGTCCGTCCAAAAGCCCAAAGGCCCAACCTTTTCTGTCGCACAAGCCCTTAAATCACCCAAACAAATCCTTATTGCCGCCGACAGCCACCCTGGAGCCATTTTCTTAGCAGCTTCCCAAATTTGGGCCATTCGCAATCACTACCCCAACGCTCAAATTTGTCTGCTTGCCCGAGACGATCGCGCTTTTATCGCTCGTGAAATACCTTTTGTAGACAAAGTCGTGATTTACGAAGACTTTTTGTTGCCGTTGGGCAGCAAGTTACAAGAAGCTATTGACCAACTGCAAACATCCTCGTTTGATTTGGCATTTTGTTTCAGTACGGAAACCAGTTTTTGCCCCGCTTATTTGTGTTATAAAAGTGGTGCTCAAATTCGCATCGGCTTCCAACGTGCCAACTTTCCTTTTTTTAACATTCGCATTGTTCCCAAACCCAATGAAACCTACGAAGAACAAAGACTTTCCTTGCTTTTGCGCACGTTGGGTATCCCCCAAGTTAAAGAACGTGTTTCGTGGTCGGTTTCAAAAGAAAGTGCCGAGAAAATCCTGAATAGATACCTCGTAGGTCGAAAGCCTGACGAACAGTTCATTGCTTTAGACGTCAGCCACACCGAAGGACCTCGCCCCTCAAGCAAAAAATTCCAAGAAATTGCCGAGAGCATTCTTCAAAACAACAAAAAAGCCCGTTTATTGGTCTTCTTTGATTTTTTAGAACGAAAAACGGCACACCAAATCAAGGAAGCCTTAGGTGCGCGTGTTCTCTTATTTGAAACCGACGATTTGCCCAAAATCGTTGCCCTATTAACAGCCTGCCAATATCTCATTGCCTGCAATTCCGACCTGTTTCATCTTGGTACAGCAATGGGTTTGCCCATCAAAGGTTTCTTTTCAAACGATGATTTGGCACGCTGGATATCACCCACCCACAAAAATGTCGAAACCTTTGACCCCGAAGCAACCAAAAACTGGTCGCCCGACCAAATACCCAAAGCACTTCAATCTCCAGCAATAGCCAAATCCAACTAAACACTGTTTAACTTATCCGGTTATATGTAGAAAATTATGGCGCCTTAATCAAGACGCCATATTTTCTGATCATTTTATTTTTCTTGTGATGATTGACACACTTTTTCCCACCATAATGTCCGATACTTATATTGTTTGGCGCTTTATCCCAAAATGTAATCTTATGGCTCATTTTCTTATCTCTCACAATTCTCAATCGCCCATCTTAATACTTGTTTTCATGTATATTTGTACTTATTTTTCTCATTACAGTTTGTATCAATAAATAATGTAGACACACTGGCAAGAGCCGACACCTAATATTTCGATCACATAAACTTGAGGGTGTCTATTTTTGCCGATATTTTTTAGGAGAAATGTATGTTTTCCAAAAGCAAATATGTAACTCATTCGATCACACACCCAATTGGGTTTATCTTAATGTTGCTCCTTGTCTTATGGGCAACACCCACCCAGGCACAACTCCTAGTGGCAGCCGACATTCAACTTGCTGGCAATGCCGATCACCAATTGTCTCAATCAACCTCCGTCGCAGCAGTCCAAGGAGATCAAGTCATAATCGAAGTTTTTGCCAGTGGTTTTGAGGGATCAGTGGGATTTAATGCCAATTTCCAACTCAGTGATCCAAATGCCGTAACAGCTGTAACAGGTTCCGGACAGGGTGGACCTTATAGTCTTCCACTGCCATCAAATATTACAGACGGATCAGTAAACCTCTCGTTGGGTCAATTTAGTGGTGCCACCATTCCCCCAGGAGACCCTCAGTTTGTTGGGTCACTCACCCTTACATTAGGGCAATTATCATCTATTACCATTACCTTAAACAGTGCAGACATTGGCGCAGGCCCGGTTCCGCAAAACATCGTCTTTACAGTAGGTGACCCGAACAGTTTACCCATTATCAGTGGTGGTGCAGCCGACTTAGACGGTCGTCTGGGCAATCAAAATCAAACCATTGCGCGTGTTAACCCTGGGCGTGTGTTTCCCCTTCAAATCTTTGGTGATGGACTTAGAGAGGTCACAAGTTTTGAAATTCAACTCCAAATGGATGACCCAAGCAATTTTGATGTCAAAAATATGCGGTTTGAAGCACATGTACCCTTTGAAGCAACCCCCGTAAGCGGGTCTGGGGGGGGAAGCCTCGTCCCAACAGCCTCAAACAGCCCACGTGCTGCCGCCGATATTGTGATTGGCAATCGAGGAGACAATCAATACAACGCAAACAATCTTTCAGTAACAGGTGAACCTGGCGGTTCCGTCGCCATAGAACTCTATGGCACAGGGTATCAAGAAGTGGGTGGCTTTACGGCCACACTCGAACTGAGTGACCCAAGTATC
This sequence comes from Candidatus Latescibacterota bacterium, assembly GCA_018650745.1. Classification (GTDB taxonomy): domain Bacteria; phylum Latescibacterota; class UBA2968; order UBA2968; family UBA2968; genus JABIFK01. Next base: position 4,251 of record JABIFK010000358.1, read on the forward strand.
GTGCAGTCTGTTGACGTAAACCAAGCCAGCACATTTCCAATCAAACTACCCGGCGCCGCCACACTCACTGACAATGTCGTTACAGTAAGTTTAGGTTTTCTCGGTGCAACCACTGCGTCTAACAATGATTTATTATTGCTCGGCACGTTGGTTATCAACTTAAATGCCAACGTGGGCAATGGATTGGGCATTTCATTTAAAACCATCGCCTTCCAATCGGTCACTTCAGAAGATGTGGTCACACCCAATGCTGTTCTTGCTGTTACAGGTGCAAGTGGAACTATTACTTTAGCGGCACCAACTGTTGAAGTGAGTGGAAACACACTCATTGCACGTGCCACATCCCCTCGACCCATTACAGGCAGCAATCGCTTAGGCACATTTGGCCTTGCAACAAGCAACACTTTTAGAGGCGGTCAATTGACTGTTTCACAAATCACTGTTTCCTCAGATACAAAATCGACAACCTTAGAACCCGGCACAATACTCAGACTCAACTCTGTTGTATCCAATGTGCCTGTTGTCGTTCGCCCCCCCGTGCCAGTTACAGTAACCGGCACACGTGCAATCATACGGTGGGAAACCAATGCGCCCAGTTCAGGTAAAATCCTATACGGCACATCGCCTAACAATTTAAACTTAGAAGCAGAAGCCACTTCCCAAAGTCGCATCCATACAGCACGCCTTAGCGACTTAGCTCTTGGCACACGCTACTTCTTCCAAGTCACCAATACCGATAGCAGAGGTACTTCAGACGCTGTACCACCCAGACCCGCTCAATTTGTTACACGCCGCATCCCAGACACAAAACCCCCGCGTGTCTTACGCGGTCCTGTCGCATTTGGTGTTACCAACACCCGTGCTGATATTGTTTTAGAAACAGACGAAGCCGCCGTAATTGAAGTGCTCTATGGCACCACCCAAAACGACTTGAGCCAAACCGTAAGCCGTTCCTCTTCAGACTTGGCGCACAAACTCGTGCTTGAGGGTCTCACCCCAGGCACACAGTATTTCTATCGTGCCAAAGTAACAGACTTAAATGGCAACAATGCCACATCAGGCATCAAAAATTTCAACACACGCACAGGGGCCGACAATTTACCCCCCCGTATATTAGGGCGTCCGTCTTTGCTCAGTCGTTCTTTTAATGCCACAGTGGTTCAATGGTTTACCGATGAACCCAGCAACAGTACTGTTCTTTATGGTACCGAAGCAGAATCATTAACAGATTCAACAGTCGTTGATGAAGCCACACGCGACCACAAGATTTCACTTGGTAACTTATTGGCAGGTGTGCAATATTTCTTCCAAATCAAATCTGCCGATGCCAGTGGAAATGAAAGTATAAGCCCCACAGCCAGCTTTACAACAAACACAGACGAAGACACACAAGCGCCACGCTTTGTGCGTCTACCCGTCGTATTAAGCGGCAGCAATACAGAAGCTTTAATCGGTTTTGAAACCAACGAACCAACAACAGCAACAGTACAATACGCAACCACCACAGATGTATACACGGACAGCATAGGTACAGTAGGTGAAACAATAAATGCAACCAATGTCTCCCGTAAGCACGAAATCACACTCACCAACCTCGATGCATCCACACGCTACTACTTCACAGTCAAAATCACAGACTTAGCAAGCAATGGCCCTACCACAAACCCAGGCCAGCGCAACTTTGCCACAAGCGCGCTAGCCGACACATCACCTCCCGTGGTATTCTCTCGCCCCATTGCACAAGGTATCACAACTGCAGGTGCCATTATCCGTTGGGGTGCCGATGAACCCCACAGCGCAGTCATTCGATTTGGCCCTGTAACAGCAGGCAAACAAACCACCAGTGCCAACCTCACCGAAAGCATTGAAGACATTGACTTCACCCAACGTCATGCCGTCACATTGGCAGATCTAACAACGGGTACAACCTACGCTTACGAAGTTGAAACCACAGATGCTTCAAGCAACACAAGTACAAGCACAGATTTAACATTCACAACAGCATCAACAGAAGACACATCACCACCTGTTATTGTACGTAGCCCTGCTGTGCGAAATATCACATCGACCACAGCCACCATAGATTGGATAACAGACGAAATTTCTGACAGCCGCGTTTCTTTTGGTACCACAACCGATTATGGCAATGTGGTTGAAGCGGCAACCGGTACACGCTTACACTTTATCACACTTACCGATTTAGAGGCCGGCACACTTTATCACTATGCTGTAGGTTCAGCCGACCAATCGGGCAACGTGGTGACAACAGATGTTGCGGGCACCATTATTGGCCTGAGCAACGATCATACATTCCGTACATTGGCTACAGATGACACTCTCGCACCCGTTATTACAGAAGGTCCCCTTGTTGAATTTACCGATCAAATTGTAGTCGTCAAATGGCGCACCGACGAACTTGCTACCTCACGCGTGGCCATCGGTGTGGCACCGGGTTCGGAAGGCATTACGGATGGCACACCTGTCTTTGGTGAAACATCTGAACGTGTTTCTGATGACAACACATTGGTTATCGATCACTCTGTTACGGTTACAGGGTTAAGCGCAGGTGCAAATTACATCTTTCAAGCATCCTCCACCGATGCTTTAGGCAATACGGTAAACACATCAATACCTGCTGGCGCAAGCACCAAGCTTCAGGTTCCAGGCGGTTTTGGTAGCTTTACCACATCAACAGAATCAGACTCACAGTTCCCCGTCATTACCAGTGGCCCTACAGTTGTCGCATCCACGTCATCAAGCCTCACTGTCGAGTGGGCAACAGACGAAAGTGCCAACAGCAATGTCAACTTTGGCACCTCATCAGACAATTTGGCTGAACAGGAAATTTCAGGAACCAATGTCACCACACACCGCGTGGTACTCACCAAATTGACAGCCGGTACCACCTATGCTTACGAGGTTGCTTCCACGGATGCTTCAGGCAATGGTGAAACCCGCAGCAAAGCAGCTTTTGGTACCACACCTTCAGCAGAAGATCTCACAGCACCCGTTATTTCAACGGCACCTTCGATTATCTATAAAAATGACAGATCTGCCACCATTCAATGGATCACAAACGAAGCCGCCAATGCAGAAATCGCATTTGGCACGTCAACAGACAGCTTGATAAATGTGCGCTCCCTCCCCGATTTTGAAACGGAACACACGGTTACATTAACCAACCTCGATGCCAATACCACATACCATTTCAAGGCATCTTCAACGGATCAAAGCAACAATGGCCCCGTCTCAAGCGCCACACTGAGTCTCACAACAGAAAGTGCACCAGACACACAAAACCCAACCATCAGTGATATTTCAACATCTATTGCAGACAGCACAGCAATTATTTCTTGGAAAACTGACGAAGTCTCAGACAGTGCCATTCGTTACAGCACCACATCGGGCACATATGGTTTAAATGCTGGTGAGGCAACTGACGTCTCTGATCACACAGTCACGCTCACCAACTTACATCCCAACACCACTTACTTCTATGTGGTCGAATCTATTGATCGTTCGGGTAATGGCCCCGCACAAAGTGCCGAAGGTTCATTCACCACTGTTGGAACGGGTGATGTACAAGCACCTTCACCGCCCACAGGGTTGTTGGTCACAGGCGGAAACCGGGCCGTCAAATTATTCTGGTCACCAAGTCCCTCATCGGGTGTTGTGGGTTACACGCTCGAACGTTCTGCCGACAGTGGTGATTTTGCACCGGTGGCATCTATCGACCCCGTAACAGCCTACGTTGATAACAATGTCACAAACGGCACGAGCTATTCTTATCGCCTTGCAGCAGTAGGGCTCAAACAACTCGCCAGCACAACATCAACAGCCAGTGAGTCTGTAACGCCTTCTGCCGATGGTGGTCCCAGTGCCCCCTCTCTCTTTGGCATTCAGGGTAACCAACTCACACCCACTATTGTGATCAATAACAGCACACCACTTAATGCAGATGATGCATTAAATTATACTTTCCACTTGGCAACATCATCCGATTTCTCCGACGCTATTGCACTTGAAGCAGGGTTGAGCAGTGGTGCTGGCACAGGTGCAGGTGACCCTTCAACCGTCACAGCATTTACAGTGGCACGCACACTCACAGATGGCACAACCTATCACTATCGAGTCAAATCCAGTGATGGAACGTTCGACAGTGCCTTCCTTACGGGTTCATTCACAGCCAACGCCAACGCCCCCGAATTCCCGGGTGATCTTACCGGTGATAAAATTGTAGGATTTGTGGACTTCCTCACATTCATTGGCACATTTAATAAATCAACTGGACAAGATGGATTCCTCAGTGATGCCGATCTAACAAGTGATGGCGTTGTTGGATTTGTAGACTTCCTCACATTTATTGGGGTCTTCA
>JABIFK010000476.1 GCA_018650745.1 Candidatus Latescibacterota bacterium
AAATGACAACTTGCCGAGAATTTTGAATAAAAATTTTTCTGTCAAAGGATTTTTAAAATCTGAAAATTTCCATAAAAAACAAATTATTTCTGCTTCTTGTTCTGAAAATTTAATCGCATTGCCAACCAAATTGATCCAAATTTGGCGCAAACGCCCCGCATCACCAATGAGCGCATCGGGCACATCGTCTTGTATCTGGTACACCAGCTCCAAACCTTTGTTGTGTGCTCTTAGTGCAAGCGCTTTTAACGTATCGGCAACACTGTCGCGTAATAAAAAGTCGTAGGGATCTAATTCAAACTTTCCGGCTTCGATTTTTGAAAAATCGAGAATGTCATTGATAATTTCCAACAAAGAATAAGCCGACGTTTTTACCAAACCAAGATACTCTTTCTGCTCAGGTGTCAACTCCGTCTCCAAAGTCAAATCGGTCATCCCAATCACACCATTCATAGGCGTGCGAATTTCGTGGCTCATGTTGGCCAAGAATTCACTCTTTGTACGGCTGGCATCCAATGCATGATCACGCGCTTCTTCTAACTGAAGGGTAGCCGTTTCTAATGCTTCTTTAGAAACAGTGGTCTCAAATAAATCGACGATTGTCAAATGGCCGATCCGTACCATCAAATAAACAAACAACGCACCCAACAAAAATATGATGCCCGCTAAAATGGCAATAAAATGGGTCATGCCTGCTGTCACCAAACCGATAATTGCCAAATGCCCAACCAAAAGAAGAGCCATCAGACAAGCAAGCAAACGCCAAGATCGCGCATAACGTCCATCTTTTAGCAACACCAGAATGCGTCTTGTCTTCAAAATAGACAAGACCATGATGACGCCGCCAATCCCAATAAAAACATCTGTAAGCAACTCCAAAGATGTCATACGCATACCTTTTTAAAGAATCAGATATCAACCATTAAAACCACAAGTATTACAGCCACAAACCTTCATCAAAGGTCACGCCAAATCCTGGTGCATCACCCAACGTAATTTTTCCATCAACCACTTCGGGCTGGCCCGCAACAAACCGCATCCAAGGTCTGCCACTCTCGGCCATTGGATCGGGGTCTAATGCTGCAATTGCATGCAATGACCAAATCTCAGAACCACGATGCGGACACACACGCAACCCATATTTTTTGCCCAGCTCATAAATACGAACCAATTCAGTCAACCCACCACACCAACACACGTCGGGCTGTAACACAGTGTGCAAACGCTCGCGCATCAAATAATCAAAAGCCACAGAGGTATACTCATGTTCCCCACCAGCAATGGGCACGGGGCTTTCATCTCGCAACTGGGCATAACCTGCTAAATCATCGCATCGAATCGGTTCTTCAAGCCAGCCAAAATTGTAATCGGCCATTTGTTTGCACACATCCAAAGCCGTCTCCAAATCCCAGCTCATAAACGCATCGAACATCAGCTCCATATCATCTCCGAGCGTTTTGCGCACAAGTGCCATCTGATCAATGGCTTCAGCAACGGTCATACGCCCCATATGCAGCTTTAATGCACGAAACCCTTCCAACTTGCCCTCCGCCACTTCTTTGGGCGACCAGCCCGTTTTATACATCGGCACCGTCGTATTCGCCTGCCCGCCCAAAACGGCCACAAGCGGTTTGTTCTCGCGCTTGCCTCGCAAATCCCACAATGCCAAATCAACACCACTGATGGCCATAATCACCAATCCCTTTTGACCATAAGCCAGCGTATGCCGAAACATCCGATTCCAAAGATCCTCCACATCGGTTGCATCTTGGCCGACCAACATATCTCGCAACACCGTCTCCACCACATGAATACCCGCCAAACCACCCCCACCAATACCATAACCACTCAAGCCATCTTCCGTATCTATACGCACCAAAATTTGCCCCAACTGGGTGCGCCAATCGGGTGGCGAACCGGGCGTTTCGGGTTGTAAGGCTCTCACGCTGACGATTTTCATGAAACCTCCAATTAAAAAAAAACCCGACAGCACACACTGTCGGGTTTAAAAATCACATGTAAAGGTCAATCATTGTTAGTGGGCTGTTCCTCTGTTTGTTCTGTTTGTTCTGTTTGTTCTGTTTGTTCTGTTTGTTCATCACCTTCTTCAACTTCAAAGGCCCATCCCGTCACAAACCCACCATTTTCATCTGGCTCAGCCCAAGCCAAGCGGGCATTCACACAAATTTTTAGTTTTTCTATGCTGTCTTTTTGATACCCACGTCCTCTAAATATATCAAAATCACCTGTGCGGATCTGAATACCCGTTTCACTGATATCAACCAATTCGATATCGTGATAAGCTTGACCATTCAGTTGCATAGGCACATTTAAGTCATAACGGTCAGCCACGCGTCGATCATCCCCCGATGAAGATGCCATGAAACGACTCCTTAATTTGAAAACCCTACCCTGAACCATGAACACCTAAAAATGGCAGATGAATAATCACCTGTCAAGTCTATTTTTCATGAATAACGTGTCAACTCATCATCTACCAACAGAATGCGCCGTTTTTGAGGTTTCGGTGCCGAGGATAACAGCGCAGAGTCGGGCCCAAATAAAAGCAGATTATATTGATCGTTCATCATGCCCTTGGTGCGATATGGATAATCACAGATAGAAAGGTTTGTTCATTATTCTCCACAACCAAAATAACTTCCCAATTTTTGAATAAGAATCTTCCTTCGCCAATAAGATTCTTATTTGATTTATGAATTAGGCGGCTTATCTTGACAAGCAATACTTGCCATAAGGCTTGAATTATCAGCAAATTATCATTTTTCCCACACCCATAATCCAAAAGAGAGAAATCCTATGCTCAAACACGACTTTTCCGCTGTTGAAAATCTCATACGTACCCAACTCGCCCAAATGGGTATCGCCTCTCTCTCATTGGCCATTGCGCAAGGCAATCACATCTTATGGGAAACAGGCGTTGGGTGGGCAGATCGGGCTGCGCACCGATTGGCAGACGAACACACCGTCTATTCATTGGCCTCTATCTCCAAACCCATGACCACAACAGCCCTTATGATTTTGGTTGAACGCGGCCTCATTGACTTAGATTGCCCCATCAATAAGTACTTGGGCAACGCCAAACTCACAGCCCACTTGGGTGATGTAGCCGATGCCACCGTGCGTCGTGTGGCTAACCATTCATCGGGCTTGCCTTTGCACTGCCATTTCTTTTACGAAGATGAAGAAATTGATCGTCCTCATATGGATGAGACCATTCGCCGATATGGGCACATCATGATGCCACCTGGCGAAACCTATCAATATGCCAACAGTGGTTTTGGCCTGCTGGAATATCTTATCGAGCGAGTTTCCGGTCAATCTTATCCCGATTTTTTACGCCAAGAAATTTTCATCCCGCTCAACCTACCGCGCACCACCGTGGACCTGCCCGCAAACCTCAAACCCTATTCTGCAGTGCGCTACGCCCAAAATGGCAAACACATTCCCTGGTACACGTTTGATCACCCAGGCGCTTCTGCTGTTTGGGCCAGCGCTCACGACTTGGTTCGTTTTGGCCTCTTCCACCTCAAAACACATCTGCCCGATCAAAAAACAATTCTCACCGACGCATCCATTGATCGAATGCAACAACCCACCGTACGCTCCTCCGAACAAAGTGGTTACGGCATTGGCTTTCGTGTCACTGAAGACGATGGGGGATACCTCACGACAGGTCACGACGGCGCGATGGGAGGCGTGCGCA
>JABIFK010000435.1 GCA_018650745.1 Candidatus Latescibacterota bacterium
CAGACAGAATCATCCAAGTGACGTATAATCCCTAGCGCAAATCTGCAACGCGACTTTGGGAAAATAGCACATACAAAAAAGCCCAGCAAGTGACGACCTTGCCGGGCTTTTTTATGATGTCCGCATTGGGAGATCAGCTGCCAGAATTCATCAAAGTTTGAATATCTGCTTCGAAGACCTCCTGAGATCGATATCCCACGTACTTTCTTATGATGAACCCCTTTTGATCAATGACAAATGTAGTTGGGATAGATTCTATGTTGCCAAAAGCTTGAACTGTCTTGATATTGCCCATGAGCAGGGGGTATTGTACTTTGAATTCTTCGGCGAAAGATTTCACCACCTGAGGCCCTTCACGGTCTAATGCAATACCCAATATCACCAATTCGGGGTATCTTTGGGTTAACGCGTTGAAGTGAGGTATTTCTGCCCGACATGGTGGACACCAGGTTGCCCAAAAGTCAACGATGCGAATTTTTCCATTGTGATCCGAAAGGCTAACAGATTTGCCTTCCAAGTTCAATAATTCAAAATCTGGGGCCCTTTTTTGTACATTGTTAGATGAGTCCGCATTGCTTACAGCGTAGCTCTCCCAAATAATTATAAAAGCAAGTGCCAAGAACCCCAACGTAAAGAACCATCCTAAGTGCTTTTTCATTCCCAATCCCTCAATGCTTTGTCCATTATAAAAATGCATCAATAATCGATGTGTTATAGGTGCACCTTAAGTTGTATTATTTTCTATTTGCAAACTTTATGCCAGAACTTTGAAGTTTGTATTAGTTTTTTAACGTGATGTTATTTATTGCTTTATGGTGCGCTGTGGTATTTGGTTTTGTGATGAAACCACGAACCCGGTCTCATAAATACAATACATCCATTCCAATAAGATGAGTCAAGCAGGTTCATCGATCACCATGAGAACTCTGTATGAATCAGGAGCAACTCAAGCGCTTTCCTATTGTGAAGGTAGGCGAAACAAGAATCTCAACCGAAGATGTTTTGGCAGTTGAGGAGCCGTTAGAAATGCGCTTGGCTGGGGAAACGATAGCAACCACCATGAGAACGCCCGGCAATGATCATCTTCTCGCGAAAGGGTTTTTCTTCAGTGAGGGTTTCATTCACGAGTTGTCACAGGTTGGACGCGTTTACCACTGTGGTCGTCTGGGGACGCCCGAATATGGAAATGTCATTGAAGTTTTGCCCGCTCCAGGCCAACTCTTAGATTTCGAGGAACCTGATCGGGTAAAAAGGGGAACGCTCATCAGTTCGGCTTGTGGGGTTTGTGGAAGAACACAGATAGATGATTTGATAGAGCGATGTCAACCCTTTCAAGAATTTCAAACATTAGAGGGAAATCAGATCACACGTTGCCTCCAGGTGCTCACGCAGAATCAATCCCTTTTTGAACGAACGGGTGGGGTTCACGCGGTGGCGGCTTTTGAGAAGGGTGGGGCCTTGGTGGGGTGTTTTGAAGATGTTGGACGCCACAACGCGACAGACAAAGTTGTTGGCAAAATGTTTGAGGAAGGTGTGATTGGTAAGGTCTCTGTGCTTGTGGTCAGCGGGCGCGTCAGTTTTGAAATCATCCAGAAAGCCGCAATGGCTCGCATTTCTTCGGTGATAGGCATCTCGGCCCCAACGTCTTTAGCAGTAGATTTGGCGCAAGCTTTGAAGATGACCTTGGTCGGTTTTGCGCGCGGTAACCGTTGGAATCAATACACGGGTTAAATCTTTAAGCCGGGATCGGCTCTCAGTATTTGTCCAGCTTAGAAGTCTCGAAGTTTTTACGTAAAGAATTAAAGGGCTATGCAACGGGAATCGTCAATCCTACTTTAGACGATTCCCGTTGCACATGGGGTCACATCTATAGATAACTTAGATTGGGAACATCTTATCATAAGAAACAGTCAAACATTTATATTCCAAAAACTCACCATAACGAACAACCATTATGATTATCAAAATCAAAAATCTGACCAAAACATATCCCAAAAGCCCGAGAGCGTCACTTGATAAAGTCTCGTTTGAAATTCCTCACGGGACATTTGGATTGCTTGGCCCAAACGGGGCGGGCAAAACCACCCTCATCAAGATCTTGTCCACACAGATGGAAGCCTCTTCGGGGCTAGTGCTCATGGATGAGTTGAGCCTTCAAACGCACCGCACTGAAATTAGGAAACGGCTCGGGTATTTACCACAGCATTTTGGGACATATCCCAAATTGAGTGCGTGGGAATTCTTAGATTATATGGCGTTACTTGCAGGGATACATAAGAAAAAACAGCGACAGAACCGTGTGGAAATTGCTTTAAATGATGTGGGATTGTTTGATGCCCGTAACCGTGAATCTGGCACTTTTTCGGGTGGTATGATGCGCCGTTTAGGTATTGCACAAGCTATTTTAGGTGACCCTGAGTTCCTCATCGTAGATGAACCCACTGTGGGATTAGATCCAGAGGAACGTATCAGATTTCGGGGCATATTGGCTCGTTTGGGGCGAGATCGGGCCATTTTAATTTCTACTCATATTGTGGGTGATATTTCTAGCATTTGCGAAGATGTGGCCGTGCTGTGTTTGGGAGAATTGGTTTTTCGAGGATCGCCCGCTGATCTGATTGAAAAAGCCGAAGGGAAAACTTGGGAAGTAGAAGCTGACGACTCGCAATTTGAAGGACTCACAAAGCAGTTTCGTGTGGTGACTGTAAATATAGAGGGTGGGTTTATGCGCGTTCGCATGGTTGGTGATGGGTCTCCTCCATTAAATGCTGTGTCTGTGGCGCCCAATCTGGAAGATGCATACGTGTATTTTATGGATGACGATGAAGCTGAGCAATCTCAAACGACGATTTCCGACAAGGTTGTAAGAACATGAGTGCTTTTGCAAATATAATGGGTGTGGCGCGTTATGAACGCAAGATGTTATTCCGCACGACCAAATTTCGCATTCTGGGCGGTTTGGGGTTGGGCATCCCCGTGCTTATTGGCATTATTTTGGCAGTTATGGAAACCCGAGGAGTCGAGTTGCCTTATATCGGGTTAGGCACATTTATTCCATTTTACATTTACAGTTTCTTACAAACGCTTGTGATCGGTTTTATTGTTGGCGATTTTCGAGCAGCAGATGAACGGGCACATATGTACGAAGTTGTAGCTGCTCGCCCCATCTCAACGGCTGAGTTGGTCACGGGTAAGTTTTTGGGAGTTGTTGGTGCATTGATTACGCTGAGTGTGGGGGTCATGTTGTTGACTCTTGCGATTCAGGCCGCCAAAGTTAGTATTACTGGAGAAGCATTGACGTTCTGGCCTTACCTGAGTTATCTGTTCTTGATGAATATCCCAGCTTTGATTTACATGTCTGCCCTAACCTTCTTCTTAGGTGCAATATTTCGTCGACAAACGGCCGTTGCCCTCTTGGTGATTACTTATGCCTTGGCCGTCCTTTTCTTTTTGGGGCACAGATACGATGGGGTGTATGACTTTGGCGCATTTTTTGCCCCAATATACTATTCAGATATTCTAGGGGTTGGCAACATAGATCGTGTATTGGCTTTGCGCGGCTTCTACCTGTTATTGGCTATGGGGTTGTTTGGCTTGTCAATTGATCGCTACCCCCGATTACCTCAGTCTGTTGCGTGGCGGTGGTTTGGGCGCGGGTTGGTTATCTTCGGTTTTACGGGAGCCGCATTAACGTACTGGCAAATAGAAGCACACGAAGAACGCCAATCTATTGCCCGTCAGGATCTGTTGCAAATACAACGAAATTATGCTCTAAAACGAATGCCGTATATTAACCACTACAACTTATCTGTTGATCTTGATGCGGATTCGCCTCTACAAGTTAAGGGCAACATTCACCTCACAAATCCCCATCCAGTACCCCTTGATACCCTTATTCTTTCAATCAATACGGGTCTCAAAATAACTCACCTAAAGTTGGACGAAGAAGATGTTGCGTGGTCACGCCACGGAACCGTTCTCCTTGTACTACCCAATACGCCCGTAGCGCCAGAGCAAGAACGCATCTTGAATGTTTCATATCGCGGTGATGTAAATGACA
>JABIFK010000777.1 GCA_018650745.1 Candidatus Latescibacterota bacterium
AAAGCAAAATATGCCGTGCCCGTACTTGATCCGCTGCCAATTCATCTGTTCGAATAATATGAAATCCATACTTTGTTTGAACCAGGTCACTCATCTCACCTGGTTTTAATGCAAATGCGGCCTCTTCAAACTCAGGTACCATCGTACCTCGAGAGAAAAACCCCAAATCGCCACCTTGAGAGCCACTTCCTGGATCTTCTGAATACTCACGCGCCAATTCAGCAAAATCTTCTCCCGCTTTAATGCGAACCATCAGCTCTTCAGCTTGTTTACGTGCTTTTTTGACTTTATCACCCGTAGGTTTGGGTGTTATCACAATATGGCTGATAGAAACCGCATCAATCTCAGATTCTCCTGCCAAATACTTTTTTTGAAATTCGGCAACATCACGTGGAGACACGTTTACCCGTTGTTTCAACATCCCATGCATCTGTTGTCGAATAGCATCTCGGCGAAAGTTCTGACGCAAATAATCTCTAAACAATCGATCTGTGAGCCCCATGCGCTCCAACTCTGCATTAAACGCCTCAGGGCCATTCTGATCCTTAAACTGTCGCATACGCAATCGAACAAGCTCTTCAATATACTCCGCATCCACGTCAATACTGTCTTCTTCTGCACGTACCAACAACAACTTATCTTGTACTTCATTTTCTAAAATCTGATTGAACATTTCCACCAATTGTGCTTCAGGAACATCTCTCGCACTCACCCCTTTGGTCATCAACTCTTGCTGCATGGTTCTTTCAATATCCGATTGCAAAATAATCTCATCATCCACAACAGCAATAATCTTATCAGCCAATTGGGAACGGGCTTGCACATCAAACCCAAACATCAATACCACCATCATCATTAAAACACAGCGTCGCATCATAAAAACCAACTCCTTTTCCCTCCAACAGATCAACCAGATCAACAATTAACTTCCCTATCACATCTTCTCACGGCTCTTGACTTTGATTTTCCTTCTGCCTTTTGCCTTTCACCCCCTTTAGGGGCTTATCTTTTATCACAACTCTGTAACATATTGTAGAATATCGATTTGAAGAAACAACATGAAAAAGCCGTTTTGAGTGCACCCGGAAATTTCGGTTGTTAAAAAACAAGTACTTAGACAACTACAAAATCAAGTTTCGGCAAAATCGCAAAGATGTGATAAAACCTAAGGTCCCCTAAAGGGGATGAAAGGCGGAGAAGAATTAGAAATCGTAAAATGAAAAGTCTCAATGTGAAGTTATCACATTGAGACTTTTTGTTTAGGCGGCGGCGAGTGTGTTGTTGGTGAGGTACTCGCGTAGTTTCGAGAGGGCGCGGTTGCGCAGTTGGCGTACGCGCTCTTTGCTGATGCCCAAACGATTGCCCACTTCGGTGAGTGAGATGGGGTCGTTTTGGAAACCGAAGGTCAGGCTGATGATATGTGCATCGCGTTCATTGAGCAGATGCATAGCTTGTTTGAGCAGGCTTGTCATTTCAACACGCTCAACGGTTTCATCGGGACGTTCGGAAGTGTCTGAAATTTGTTCGTGCAAGAATCCCTCATTGTAATTGTCGGAGGGTGCACTATCGAATGAGACGGGTTGTATTTGTGCTTCTAAAGCGACGGCTGCGCGGCGATCGGTCATGTCTAAGTGTGCCGCAGCTTCGTCGGGTGACACTTGGCGCCCCAGTTGTTGAGAAAGTTCTTCTGTGGCTTTGTAGAGTTTGTCTAAATCGTCATGACGATTAAAGGGTAAGCGCAAAGGGTGACGGTAGTGGCGCAATGATTTTTGGATGGCGTTGCGAATCCACCAAACGGCATAGGTGCTGAAACGATATCCCAGATTGGGGTCGAATTTTTCAACAGCTTTGATCAGGCCCACGTTGCCTTCGGCAATGAGGTCTGTAAAGGGAAGGTCTGAATAGGTGTATTCAGAGGCGATTTGGATGACAAAACGCAAATTACCTTCTACAATTTTGTTTACGGCTGTTTGATCGCTTTCTTGAACGCGCTGCATGAGGTGATCAAATTCATCGTTGCTGAGTAGGGGATATCGGTCAAGTTCGTTCATATATTGTGCGGCAGAGGTGTTGTGAGATGTGTAGGTCATGGGGGTATTCCTCATAGATGTCAGACATTAGACAATTTTTGTGGACAGGTTTAATATGAGAAATTGTCTATCATATGTCAACTATTTTAGTAGACAAAATATAGACAAATAGTAGACTGTTGTGTAAGTAATTGTTTTTAGGTGGTTTTCAAAATAAAAAAAAGGTGGTTTGCATGATGTGCAAACCACCTTTTTATTGTTTTTGAGGTCTTACTGGGTGCGCAATTGACTCAGTTCGGTCTGTAATGTTGTGACATTCGGGATCTCAATGGCTCCAATGTCTTGTATGACGGCGCGGTAATTTATCGTTGCACAGCCACCAATGAGCAATTGTGTGTTTTCTGGGAGGCTGTTTTTTAGTTTGATCAATTCTGTTGCAATACTGGGGTCATCGGCTGGGTAGATTAAGCTTAAAGCAACTGCCTTGGCTTGTTTTTGAATGGCGGCAATCGCTATTTCTTGAGCGGGCAATGAGGCACCCAAATATGTGACTTGCCACCCGTTGGCAGAGGCGACAGCAGATACAATGATGGCACCTAATTCATGTAATTGCCCCGATGGTGTTGTGACTATGATGTTGGGGGCCGATGAAGAGGCTGCATAAGATGTGTTGAGGTTTTCAAGAAAGTTGCGTGTGACTGAGGAGGCCAAATGTTCGTGGGAGATGCGCAAATGACCCGCATGCCATAATTCTCCAACTTTATACATAAAAGGTGTGATGATGTTTTCGATGAGAATCGGTTGGCTAAATGTGACCGCCGCACGCCCCAAAATGGTGTGCAATGCCTTTGCATCAAAGTTTTTAATGGCTTGAATAGCATTGTCTATATAAGTCGAAAAAGCATCGTCGCTCTCAGATTGCGAAGCGTGAACAGGGAGGTTTATGCTTTCATTTTGGGCAATCAAATCAGACAGGGCTTCTTCTGACAAGTTTGCAATTTGCCCAATGTTATGGCCGCCCTCCGTGGCGCGTTTCAGCAACTGCAAACGGTCTATGTCTTCATCACTGTACAGACGTCTGTTTGTATCTGTACGTTTGGGTGTGACGGCATGATAGCGTCTTTCCCAAACCCGTATGACATGTGTTGAGAGCCCCGTGCGTTGTGCTACTGCTTTGATGGGGTGTTTTAGGCTGTTCGTTTTTGCAGTCGCTTCGTTGTTCATTGTCGCTCTTTTGAAAGTGGATAAATAATCGTTGAGGCGAAGTCAGTATATCCAACTGTTTATTTTATGTCAATGTTTAACGCGATATTTTTCTGATATCGCGTTTTTCTTTGCCCAAAACATTGACATAAGTTAGACGTCTTGGTACGCTCATGCGCAATTTTTGAATTATTTGACATCTTTATGAGATGAGGTTGTTGTGGATATTGGGTTAGATGTTGATCAAAAAGAGACGCAGCCAGACGTGATATTACGTGCTGACGCGTGGGTGAATCAGCGGATTGAGCGCTCGTGGCACTGGCCTGTTTCACAATATTTTGATACGTGGGCCAAGTATCAAGACCAGCCCAATGCAACGGGCATCGATTGGGTTCGGGTTTGGCCTTTTGTTGGTGTTCATTTGGCTTGTTTGGGTGTGATATGGGTGGGGTGGAGTTCTGTGGCGATAGCGATGGCGGTGTTTTTATATGCGATTCGGATGTTTGCCATTACGGGATTTTACCACCGCTATTTTTCACATCGCACGTTTAAGACATCGCGCTTGGGCCAATTTTTGTTTGCGGTGGTGGGCAATGCGTCTGTGCAACGGGGGCCGTTGTGGTGGGCAGGGCATCATCGGCATCATCATCGGCATTCAGATGAAGAAGAAGATGTGCATTCGCCGCACCGAGATGGTTTTTTGTGGAGTCATGTGTTGTGGTTGACCACACGCGAGCATTTTTCAACGGATCGAAAGGCTGTGAAAGACTTGATCGTGTATCCTGAGTTAAGGTTTTTGGACCGGTTTGATATGGTGGTGCCTTTTTTGTTGGCCATTGGACTTTATGGTTTGGGCATGGTGTTGGAAATGTATGTGCCGAGTTTGGGTACGACGGGGTTACAGATGTTGATTTGGGGGTTTTTTATTTCAACAGTGGTTTTGTTACACGCGACCTGTACCATCAATTCTTTGTCGCATCAATTTGGCACACGGCGGTTTGATACATCGGATGAGAGCAAAAATAATGGGTGGTTGGCGTTGCTGACGTTTGGTGAAGGATGGCACAACAATCATCATTATTATCCGGGATCTGCGCGGCAGGGTTTTTATTGGTGGGAAATTGATGTGACATTTTATGGGTTGTGGGTGTTGGAAAAGTTGGGCGTGATTTGGGATTTGAATGCGGTACCCGAACGGGTGTATGAGGGAAGTGAAAAGTAAAAAGGTAAAAGTGAAAAATCAAAAAACTAAAGTTGGGTTTTGTTATGGATTTGATGAAGAGACAAAAGATCGCGATTGTGGGCAGTGGGATTTCGGGATTGGTGTGTGCGCATTTGTTGCACGAGGATCACGATATTACGGTGTTTGAGGCCAATGATTATATCGGTGGGCATACGCATACAATTGAGGTGCCGGTAGATGGCCAGGTGTATCCGGTGGATACAGGGTTTATTGTGTTTACCGAGCCGAAGTATCCAAACTTTGTGAAGCTGTTGAAACGGCTGGAGGTGATGTCGCAACCGACGACGATGAGTTTTAGTGTGCGCGACTCGGCAACGGGGTTGGAGTATAATGGCACATCGTTGAATACGCTTTTTGCACAGCGGCGCAATTTGTTGCGGCCTTCGTTTTATAAAATGTTAAAAGACATTATGCGATTTTATCGGGAGGCACCTGCGTTGTTGATGGGAGATGATGATGCAACGACGTTGGGCGCGTATTTGGAAGACAACCGGTATTCTCGTGAATTTGTGCACCATCATATTTTGCCGATGGGGGCCGCAATTTGGTCGGCTTCGTTAGATGATATGTTGGATTTTCCGGCACAGTATTTTGTGCGATTTTTTCATCATCACGGATTTTTACAGCGCAAAGATCGGCCAGCGTGGCGCTCGGTAGTGGGTGGGTCGTATCAATATGTTAAGGCGTTGATTAAACCGATGGCAGATCGGGTGCGGTTGAATAGCCCGGTGAAACAGGTGCGGCGGTTTGATGAGGGTGTGGATGTGGTGACGGCTGATGGCACGGAGCGATTTGATCAGGTGATTTTGGCTGTGCACAGTGATCAGGCTTTGCGGATGTTGGCCGATCCGTCGGATGACGAACGGGATACTTTGGGAGCAATTAAGTATCAGGAGAATCCGACGGTTTTGCATACGGATGATTCGGTGTTGCCGCGTAACAAGTTGGCGTGGGCGAGTTGGAATTATTTTTTGCCGCCAAAGTCTGTGGATCGGGCGACGGTGACATACAATATGAATATGTTGCAGAATATAGATGCGCCGGTGACGTTTTGTACGACGTTGAATCGGGATAATGATATACATCCGGATAAGATTATTCAGAAGATGATGTATCACCATCCGCAGTTTACGCCGGGAACGATTCGGGCGCAGAAGCGGCATGGGGAGATTAACGGGGTGAATCGGACATTTTATTGTGGGGCGTATTGGGGGTTTGGGTTTCATGAGGATGGGGTGCGGAGTGGGTTGGCGGTGACGGAGAAGTTTGGGAAAGTGTTATGAACAGTTGTCTTTATGAAGGGACGATACGGCATCGACGGTTTGGGGCGGTGGAGAATAGGTTTACGTATGGGTTGTTTATGGTGTATTTGGATTTGGATGAGTTGGGTTTTGTGTTTGATGGGCATCCGTTGTGGTCGGTGGAGAAGAGGAATGTGGCGTACTTTCGGCGGCGGGATCATTTGGGAGATGCGGGGGGGTCGTTGGCGGATGCGGTGAGGGATAAGGTGTTTGAGGAGACGG
>JABIFK010000812.1 GCA_018650745.1 Candidatus Latescibacterota bacterium
CGGTGAGTTTCCCGTGTTTTTGTATTTGTTTGCGGAGTTTTTGACCGTCGTTTTGCGAGAGGACCAGACCGACCAAATGGAGGTTGCCAAAGGCGCTGTTGATAGAACCCCAGCCAAATTTTACCCAGGGTGTTGCATTGGGGAGGCCTTTTTGCGGGCAATCCGTAATGAGACCCACGGCGCCCTTGTCGGCAATTGTTTTGAAGAGATTGCGTGCATTGAGGTTGGTGAGAACCATTTTGTTGCGCAGTGCGGTTGGTCGAAGGGATTCTAATTGTTTTTGATCGTCGATCACGACGAGTTCACAATCGATCCCTTTGGGTGGGGTAGATGCACTCCATTGAATGACGTGCCACGGGTTGTCTTTATAGTTGAGCACTTTTTGGCGTACTGGCGCAACAATGTCGAGCGTGGCCGAGCGAATGTCACTGGCTTTGGGAATGATCCAACGGCCCGAGCCAATTTTGCCGCCTGTGGGAATTTTGTAGACTTCGGCTTTTGCGCCTGAGGCTTCGTAAGATTTGACGAGGGTGTCTGTGGTGTCGTGAAATTTATCGAAGGAGTTCCAGCGGTCGGTTTCAATAATGCGTTTGACGTCGCTGAGAATGCGACGGCCTTGTGTGGCTTTATCTATGAGCGGCAATGTTTTGCGATTGAAGGCTGCGAGGCTGCGTGGTGTGCGAACAGACATGATTAAACTCCCGTTGGTTTAAGAACGGTGAAGAAGAAATGGGCGTCCATTTATTACAACGGGTTTGAAGAATTTGCAAATGCAATTTTGTTGGGTGAGGGCATTGAATAGACTCGTTTCTGGTTTTTTGGGGTCGATTGGTTGTTCTAGATGATATTGTCGGATTTATTTAAATTATCAGTAAAGTTTCTTTTAAAATGGTCGATATAAATAATAAGTAATACTAAGATGTGCTGTGATTGGGGTGTTTGTTTTTTAAGTGATATATTTACAATATTTTAAAGGCGGTCTGAAATGACCTATCTCTACTTACTTCTCGTTCTTCACTTGGTTTTTGGTGTTGTGTGTGCATCTGTGGCCAATGAGTCTGAGCATCATGTTAAAGCCTGGTATTTGGCGGGTACCGTTTTTGGCGGCTTGGCCCTGATTGCATTGATCGCTGTGAATTATTTCAAGCATCTTCCTGTCGTGAGGGCTTTATGATTGCCGGGTTGGGAAATGTTCACACAGATTGTCTCAATCAGGCTTTAGAGTTTGCCAAAGATGCCACAGCAGATATTGCTGTTTTGTCTCAAAAGCGAGATGATTCCAATGTCATGGGATTTTTGGATGATGTATTGGATTTGAGTGATGGGAAGTCGTTGATGGGCGCTTTGGGTGATTTGTCTCCGGAAAACGTTGACGGGGCGTTAAAATCGTTTGGCAAATTGCTACAGGCTGGCGTGGTTGGTTATGAATATCGGAAGGTGAATGGAGAAGTGCGCAAAGTGTTTATTGATGTGGGAATGGGCAGCGACTTGCACCGTGCACCTTTGGCACGCGATGATGAACGGTTTGATCGATTGGCGTAGTATTTGGAATATATTCACTTTAAAAAGGCCGTTGGATCTTTTGATCCAGCGGCCTTTTTGTGATTATGGAGAATGCGAATGTGCGTGATCCCGCAGTTATTTTGTTTCGGGTGGTGTCACACCCAGTCCGTTGGCTGATTCACAAATGGCATCCCAAGTACTGTCTTCAATGAAAATACCTTCGACTTCGCGTTGGGCTTGGCGTTCTTGCTCTATTTCGCCGGGCAGATAGATTTTTTCAACGCCGGGTTGCACGGGTGATGATTTGACCCAATCGATGAGGTTTTGGATTTCTTGTTTGTAGTCGGCCACGTCGATGAAGCTGTTGATGTTGATGGCAATGGCAATGAACCCACTGCCACCGCGTGTGGGTTTTTCACTGCTGCACCCGGCCCAAGAAAGACCGCCAGCCATCGCATCGATCATCATGCCCAAGCCGTACCCCTTGTAACCCAAAGAGCCACCCAAGGGTAACATGGCGGCCAAGCCTTCGTGGAAAACTTTGGGGTCGGTCACGGTTTTGCCATCTTGATCCACCAACCATCCTTCGGGCACTTGCTCGCCACGCGCTTCATAGACTTGCACTTTTCCACCAGCTGCCATACTGGTGGTGATGTCGAGCATGAGCGGTGGGCCGTTGAGGGTGGGGGCACTAAATGCGATGGGATTGGGAGGCAGGCGACGGCCTGTTCCGCCAAATGGGGCGGTGAACCGGGAGCCACCGTTGAGCATCAAAAGTCCAAGGCAATCGCGTTCGGCGGCTTTGGGTGGGAAGTCGCCCAAACGGCCAATATGGCTACACTGATGCACGGCAACGGCACCAAAGGTGTGTTCGAGTGCGCGGTCGGTTGCCATTTCCATTGCTTTGTGTGCAAGGACAATGCCCAAGGAACGTTCCCCATCGATCACCAATGAAGCTGGAGATTCACGAACGATTTTGAGATCGCCTACGGGTTTCATGCTACCTGCTTGGATGCTGCGCAGATAACTGGGGGTGCGAATCACGCC
>JABIFK010000598.1 GCA_018650745.1 Candidatus Latescibacterota bacterium
CGCTCACCGATGAAGCCTGTGATCTCATAGCTCAAACCGCCGAAGGCGATGCCCGTCGAGCACTCAACACCCTCGAAATTATCGCATCGGCAGCCGCAGCCACACAAACACAAAACTTAGACATCGATACCGTACGCGAGTTGCTCGGCCGCAAATCACACCTCTACGACAAAACCGGCGAAGAACATTACAACATCATCTCGGCCTTCCACAAAAGTTTGCGCGGCAGTGATCCGCAAGCATCACTCTACTGGCTGGCACGGATGATGGCCTCAGGCGAACACCCCAACTACATCCTTCGACGCATGATTCGATTTGCTTCCGAAGACATTGGCAATGCCGATCCACGCGCACTTCAAATTGCCCTCAATGCCCGCGATGCGTACGCCTTTTTGGGTAGCCCCGAAGGGGATTTGGCCATTGCGCAAGCCACCGTTTATTTGGCCACAGCTCCCAAAAGCAATGCCGTTTACACAGCCTACAAACAAGCACTTCAAGATGTTGAAGAGCAACCCAACCTACCTGTTCCGCTCCACATTCGAAACGCCCCCACCCAACTCATGCAAGACCTCAATTATGGCAAAGGGTATCAATATGCCCACGACGATCCCAATGGATATATTGCCCAAGAATATTTGCCAGAAAACCTGCACGGGCGTAAATACTACCAGCCGACCAATCGCGGTTACGAAAAGCACATTGCCGATCTCATGGCTTGGTGGGCAGATCTCCAAAAACAACACAACACTGCCAAATAAACCAGCATTGCACCCCATGCACCATGCTGGCGCAAATACACCACACCACCGAAAAACATCGAAAAAACCCCACCTACGCAATAAGTCCCAAACGGTCTCAACAAAACCAAATACACCATAAACCACTGTTTTAAAAAACCTTGTGCCTTAAAACAAGAAGTTTTCCGCCTGTGGCATTGGTCTTGCTCTTAATTTAGAGGTACAGAAATCCACAGTGCAAAAGCACTAACCCGTTTAGGTTGGGAATCAACGCCATGAAAAATTTGAGCATACTTTTTATTTTCATCATCATACTCGGTGGCCAGATAATTTTTGCACAAACAAACAAACCGCTCACCTTAGATGATTGCATCGAATTGGCATTAAAAAACAACCAGCAACGTGCAGTCTCTCAAGCGGGTGAAAAAATTGCAAAGTCACGGTTGGGACAAGCTCGGTCAGCATATTGGCCACAAGTAACCGCCAATGGGCTTGCCGCGCGTTTAGATGATGAGCCCATTTTTGTTTTCCCAGAAGAAACCGAGTCCTATTCGATTGGTGGGGTGCTCCCCCAACCCATCGTCACCGAAGTGACCATCCCCGAAAAAACGATCAAATTGCTCGGAAAAAACCTTTTCAGTACCAGTGCCAACTTGATGCTGCCGTTGTATACGGGCGGGTTGCGCCCTGGCTTGATGCAACAAGCGCGTGCAGGTGTTCAGGTTGCACGCCAAAATACACGACGCACCGACCAAGAAATCATTTATCAAGTTCGCGACCTATATTTTGGCACCGTATTGGCAAACAAATTGGCTCAAATTGCTCAAAAAACTCACACCCGCCTAAGCGCCACCCTTGAACTCACTGAAAGCCTCTATAAAAAAGGTGCGGGCAAAGTTAAAAAAACCGACTATCTCAAAAATAAGATCTTCGTTAAAAGTGTGCGGGGCATGCAAACCCGTTTACAATCACAAGCTGACAATGCGCGCGCAGGTCTTGCTTTTTATATGGGCTTGAGTTGGGAAACAAACATAACCCTATCAGACAGCGAAATCCCCATTTCTAAAACAGATGTGTCTTTGAAACAATTGGTCGATGGAACCTTGCGCT
Source organism: Candidatus Latescibacterota bacterium (assembly GCA_018650745.1). Taxonomy (GTDB): domain Bacteria; phylum Latescibacterota; class UBA2968; order UBA2968; family UBA2968; genus JABIFK01. Next base: position 1,848 of record JABIFK010000598.1, read on the forward strand.
TTAATCCCAACTGGCTTTCACTCCAAGCAGGCCTCAATGCTTACGATGGCAAAATCAGAGAAGCCAAAAGTGAAACACGCCCACGCTTGGCCTTGATTGGTAATTTGGAGTATATCAACAACAATTACGACAAAGGCGTTGTTGCACCACAAAACACAAGATCTTGGCAAGTGGGGTTGGGTTTAGAATTCCCACTTTTTAATGGTTTTCGCACACACCACAAAGTAAAAGAAATGAAAGCCCGTCTCACACAGTTGGAACATCAGAAGATCTTGTTGCATGAAGGATTGGCAACACAGATCAAAGTGCTCCATCAAAAATTACTTGCCCTGCAAGAACACCTCTCATCTGCCCAAGAAGCTTTAAGCGCAGCACAAGAAAACCATCAACTCACTGATTTGGGATATCAAGCGGATCTCTTAGAAGTTCAAGATCTCATTGAAGCCCAAACCATTGAATCGATTGTGCAAGCCCAATATCATACACTTTGTTATGATCATTATCAAACATATATTCAAATTGAAAAACTCATTGGAACAGAAATCGAGCGTTATTTAAATGAATAGCTCCAAGATCACTTTTCTCACAACATGCAGATGGTTTCTCTGTGCCATGATTGTGCTGAGTACCAACCAACACACACGAGCAGCAGAACTTTTTCTGAGCTCGCTCAGGTTGGGCTTTACAATCGACACCATCAGTGGTGTCGATGTTAATGATGCACGTGCAGCACAAGAACTCTGGTTGCGAACAGCTTTGCAAAATATGAACAAAAACAACGAACCGGTTGATGTTCAGATTACGGTCTATTCTGATCTGTCACTTTTGATAAACGCCGTAAAAGAACATGAACTCGATGCTGTAACACTTCTGCCTTTAGAATACTTGTCACTGCAAGAAGATGTCTCTTTGATTCCCATCATTACCAGCTACTCAGGAGACAGTGATGGTGAACATTATGTTGTGCTCACCCATAGAGAAAATAACATTCAAACAATCGAACAGTTGCAATCTCGAAACATAATCGTGGGCACCAGAGGCGATAAGAAAGTGCCCCAATTGTGGCTTGATACCATGCTCCTAGAAAAATCTTTGCCAGAGACTAAGGCATTTTTCAAATCTGTTAAATACATGCGCAAAACAACACAAGCCATATTACCCGTTTTTTTCAAACAAGTGGATGCGTGTTTGGTACCCAAAACGGATTTTGAAACAGCCATAAAATTGAACCCACAACTGAGCGTCGGTTTACAAATTATAGCAGAGTCTCCAGGCTTTAAAAGTACCATGACCTGCCTCCGAAGTGACTTCCACGACCAACATGGCAGTCACCTCACCCAAGCAATGGAAACCATTAACCAAACCGAACAGGGCAAACAATTTTTCACGCTTTTTAGAGTCAGTAGAATTCTGCGTTTTGAAGAAGTGCATTTAGATAATATCAAAAACTTGTTGCAAAAAAACCAAACCTTGAGCCAAAAGTCCGCACACAGGCAAATCGAAGGGCAATAAAAACCACAGAACTCAAAATAGAAGAGACAATCACTTGCTAAACCTTTTTAAACCTGCAAAACAAAGTAAACAACCATGCCAATTACCGTCTTAAAAAAGCATAAGCTGAAACGCTTTATATTGTTCCTGTTATTAGGTCTTACTCATCCCATACAAGCTGATGAGCCTATACCGCTCCATATTGCGTTCATGGACTACACTTTTGCGGAAGTATCAAAAGAAGACACCAAAGTTGCTGTCGATTTCTATCTTCAAAAACTCTTGTACAACACAGGAAACAAACCGATCGCTATGATTTTTTCGGAGCTTGATGTTCTAAAGCAAGCACTTCAAAACAAAGATGTGCTCATGGCATCCATGTCTACACCTGACTTTTTGCGTCTCGCACCTGATTCTCTCCTAAAGCCTATTCTTACTCGCGTTAAAACCAATGGCGATATATCTGACACATTTGTGATATTAGTACACAAAAACAAAAATTGGACCGCTCTTCAAGATTTAAAAAATCCATCTGTACGCATACAACAAAATGATATACTGGCGAAATACTGGCTTCAAGTCGCGTTAGCGCGAGCACAACACCCTCAAGCACTTCAATTCTTTAGTGCCATTGAACAAGATGTGCGCCCCTCACAATCTATTCTATCTGTTTTTTTTGGAAAATCAGACGTCTGCGTGGTCAACACAGCGGTGTTTGAGGCCATGTCACAGCTCAATCCTCAAATCGCCCAAAAATTGGTACCAATCTTAACATCGCCCAAATTCTTAACAGGTTTTTTATGTACGCATGTCGAAATGCCTATTGAGAGACAAGACGTCATCACCAAGGCCAGCCTTGCTCTTTCTCAGAGTGAAGACGGTCGCCAAGTCATTCGGCTGTTTAAGACAAAAGAAATTGTTCCATTTCAAGACGCCTATATCAAAACAGTTGTCGACCTTTTTGATCAACACAAAAAATACTATGGCACAACAGAACTCTCATTCTAATTCTGAGTCTATCTTCTCAGAGAAAAAGCGCGTTGCATTTACGCGAAGCATTTTGTTTCGCACAGCCCGCCTTTCTGGCATTGTGAGCATGCTCACCATTGTGGTATTTGCGCTGGTGATTATCCCATATCAAGAAGATTTGCTCATCACACGCTTGGCTTCCACTGCAGAGGTCGTTGCCACATCTATAGATCAGGTTGTTGTCACGTCTATTGTGGTTGAAGATTACAGTACGGTCATTGAACACTGTCAAAAAGTGGTTGCCGAACGCCCGTCTATTTCGTTTATCGTCATCACACGCAAAGATGGCTTTTCATTGGTCAACTTAGCCGATGGATGGCGACACGAATCTCTCGGGGGTACTTGGTCTGCACCTCAAGAGTTGGTTGACGGTCAAGAACCCTCTTTCAAGCACAGCGACCTGGTTCAAAAAGAAGTGTTTCATTATGCTTACCCTTTGGGGTATTCAGGTCTTGATTGGGGTTGGATTCACGTGGGTTTGGCCACCGACACATTCCACAATGACCTCAACGAAATTTATATGCGCACCCTTTTGCTGGCGATTGCATGCATTGGCATTGGCGTGATCGTCTCGATCTTATTTTCACGCGGCATCGTTCGCCCCGTTTTGCAACTCAACAACATCGCACAACGCATTGGTGCCGGTGACTTAAATACACGCGCACATATCACGTCTGGCGATGAAGTAGAGCTCTTGGCCAACGACTTCAACGCCATGACAGAAGCTCTGCAAAAATCTTATGGGGAATCAGAAGACAGAGTAAAAGAACGTACCTTAGAACTCAGCCAAGCCAACATACAATTGCGCACCGAAATTTCGGAACGCACACAAGCCGAAGAAGCTCGTAACCAAGCCGAAACAGAATTGGAAGCACAACGCACCCGCATGATGCATTCAGACAGGCTGCGATCTTTGGGTGAAATGGCTGCTGGCATTGCACACGAGCTCAACCAACCGCTTGTTGGGGTACGTGGGTTTGCAGAACATATTCTCATTGGCCAAGAACTCAAGTGGGAGCTCAAGCCCGAAGCCCTCACAGAACGCATGAATAATATTATTGAACAAGCCGACCGTATGGTACATATCATTCAGCATGTTCGCCTTTTTGCTCGTGAGGCAGGCAAACCCACAACAGAATCCGTTCAAATCAACGACACAATCTTATCGTCCTTAGATATGATTGGTGCCCAATTCAACTCTCATGGCATTCGATTACAAACAGATTTAGCGGACCAGTTGCCCACCATTACAGCCAATCCATATTCGCTAGAAGAAGTGATACTCAATCTTCTCAACAATGCGCGTGATGCTATTGAAGTATTTAAAGAAAGTGCACCCACAACATATGTCCCCAAAGTAAGCATTGAAACAAACGTATCACCAGAAAACCCCAACAAAGTGCTCATCGAAATTTCCGATAATGGAGGGGGCATTTCAAAAGATGTTGTGCAAAAGATATTTGATCCCTTTTTTACAACCAAAGACCCAGACAGAGGAACAGGATTGGGATTGTCTATTTCAAAATCTATCATTGAAGAATTTGAAGGGGCCTTAAGTGTCACCAGTGAAAATGGCCAGACACACATGAAAATCACACTCCCCATCAATGTGATATAAACAAGGAGCCTCCATATGACGGAATCACACACGCTCAATATTCTCATCGTGGACGATGAAAAAGTGATGCACACAATGCTTTCAGCCTTTATTAGTGAATTAGGCCATCAATCACACTCGGCTTACAATGGTGCCGATGCATTTCAAACCATTCAAGATCAATCATTTGACCTGGTCCTCACCGATGTGAAGATGCCCGGTATGGATGGTTTGGAATTGTTGGAAAAAATCCGTAAACACACACCCGACCTACCTGTTGTTGTCATCACAGGCCATGGAGACCCTGAAATGTCAGATAAAGCCAAAGTTTTGGGTGCCCACGATTTTATTATCAAACCCGTTGGTTTGAGACCGTTCATGGAATTGGTTCAAGAGATTTCGGAACAAAAAAACGCTCCACAAGAATAAAACAACACATTACACCTCAAAACACACAAAAGATCAAAAAAAATCTCTCACATCTCCAAAAAGTGCATCCACACTTGTGTATATCTAAACACGCTGTCTTTTCTTGACATCGGTTCTAAAATGCCGTAATCTTTGCGTGTTCAGCAAATAATTCTAACCCACAACTGTAGTAAACCTCGAAAGGAGGCGAATGTGATGTATTCCACACTCAAAACAATAGGTTATCATACCCGATTCGCCTCCAGAGAAGTACTGACAATCCAATAGTATTTGTAGTGGTTTGTCAGGAAAATCCAACTGTTGGATGCTTAGCTCCTCTGGGGCCGCGGATCAGGTATGTCTTGCGGTTTTTTTTGTGCCTTGCACAAACATATCTCATCCTCAAGAGGAGACGAACCCACGTATGTATAATCCTGATTTTTGGGAAGTACAGATTGAGCAAACAGATTTAGAGAAAATGTCGAGCGAAGTGGGATTGTGGTTTGAGTCAAATGAAGACCAGGAATTGCGTTATGAGTGGGAAGATCGTATAGGCCCATTGATACCTCGCTTAGATACCCTCATCGACAGAGGGTTAACGCAAAAACAGTTTGAAGCCATGATCCTCTATTTCAAATTTGGCAAAACGCAGCAAGAAATATCCGAAATCATGGGCATTTCTCGCCGAGTGGTCAGCCAACACTTATTCGGCATTACGCGAAACGGAAAATCGGTAGGCGGTGCGGTCAAAAAAATTCAAAAACTTTGCAGAGATCAAAGCATCGCCATTCAAAATTAAATCGATACCATATAACCCAGAAAAAAGCGCATAGACATGACCGTCTATGCGCTTTTTAATTTATATCAGATGCCAATAAGAAAGTGCATCCACCCTTGTGTTAGTGTGACCGTGCTGACAAGTTGGCCGGTTTGCTGATTGATCAGTAACCACCGCACAGAAACGCGATCCGGAAGTGAATCTGTGTATTTTTCCGAAAGGAGGTTTTTTGATGTCGATCTTAAACCTGGAGGGCATCGCCTAACTTTTAGGTGACTGACCTTTCAAAATGGGGCCGAAAGCGGACTGGATTGCTTTCGGCCTTTTTTGTAACTCGCACCTCAGGTGCATTCAAAGATGCTTCCACTTCTTGGCGCGCCAACATACACAAAAGTCCCACAATAAGACTCATCAACAAAATCAATCCGGCAGGCATAAATTGTCGAGACCGTGCAAACCGACTCACAAAAATCCCAGTCAACAACAACCCCACCATCGCTCCAACCATAAACCCCAACAACGGATCACTCAAGCTCTGCCAAAATCCCGACAAAGCAGCCACACCGGTCAATCCACCCGCAACCAAAGACGCCGAACTGTTTCCTTTTACTTTTCCCATCACCCCGCCAACAATCAACAACACCCCATAAATCACCAACGCAACCTGAGCCACTTGAATCATAAGATTTTCTCCAAAGAAATTCCGTCCATTGCCTTTTCTCTTTTACTTTCTACTTTTTACTTTTTACTTTTTACTTTTTACTTTTTACTTTCCCTCATACCCTTGTTTTGCCCAAACCTTCTTCGCCAACTTCTTCGCCTCATCCGATGGCTCCAGATGCCCCAATATACTGCTGGGTGGTTGCCCTTTTTTCTTTCGTTTCGGGTCAGATGACCAATCATCTTTCACATATTTCTTTCGCACAGATTCCTTACGAAAATCAGGCACAACCATAGGTGCCGAATCGTTCAGCACAGATCGCCAAGCCTGAATACCCGAAATACTCATATCAATACCCCGATACACATCCAAATAAGGTTGCTCGCCCGTGCGAATAGCCGTTGCAAATTCAAAACTGGTGAAGAAGTCACCCCCACCATGCCCTGCTCGCATCGCACGATCATGATGTACTGGAAAGTCGGGTTTATAAACCGTTTCTACCGGTTCACCCTTGCGTTTCTCCCAAGGCTCACGCCACACACGCAATCGACTTTTATCCCCATGACGACAATTTTCCATCACGCCTTTATTGCCATGAATACGCACATAGTTGCCATGCCCACGCAACCCACCATGCAAAGACTTCACCACCGCATCATTGTCCATACGACACACAATCATCGCCGCCGTATCGGCTCTATTCATATGATGTGTTTGGCTCACATCACCATAATCATAGGGCACCGAAAATCCATTCACTTTCACAGGGCGTGTGTCCGTGATATACATAACCGGCGCAATAGAATGTGTGCAATAATACGTTGATGGAATCCAGTTTCGCCAATGATCACGCCCACAACTGCGTGCCAACTTTATTTCCGGTGGATCCGGGTGCACATATTCACCTTCACCATACTTAAACTCACCCACATGTCCTTTTTGATACAAGCGGCGCATCTCTTGATTATACACCATATATGGATAATTCTCGGCAAACATATATACCTTGCCACTCTTCTCAAATGCCCGTGCAAGAGCCACACCTTCCCCTAACGTATGACAAGCCGCACACTCACTCATCACATGCTTGCCCGCACCAAGCGCTTTAATTGCAAAGGGTGCATGCTCATGAAAGTAATTGGCCAACACAACCGCATCCATATCATGTTCTAAAAATTGATCAAAATCCACATAGGTTGCCACACCCAAAGCATTCCCCTCGCGCACCAGCCGCTCTTCCCACACATCACAGATGGCAACCAGCTCCATACCTGTTGCTTCTGCCGCACGCATAAAAGATCGCCCCCGCCCAACACCGACAACACCCACACGAATAGGTTTTTGTTTTCTCTTTGCCATATCACCCTCACACTTATGAAATAAGAAACGAATCGCCATTCACATCCATACACAAGTCACCCACGGTCACATCGGGTGCAGCATCTCCAATAGCAAATACCCACCAATGAATGGATGCTGTTTTATCTGTTTCTGCACACAGCGTCAATTGTCCACGAGACCCAGGTAATCGATCTACAAGTTCATTTTTCAATTCCGTCTGCGGTGAAGATACCCACAAGGTTACATCTGGAAAATAAATCTGCGCCCAATTATCAGCAACCCACCACGCAGCATCAGGATGCCCGTGCCAATAATAATTCACCCGATCAATATGTGCACCAGATATCTGATCGCCCACAACAAGCAAACCATCATCTTTTAACCACACCGATCGCTTTACCAAGTCCAATCCCAAACTGGCATCATAACAAGCCGTCAAGTCCACTGCCATGCGATACAAACCATCACCCAATGTGTCTATTGCAACATTGCGTTCAGATAATTTTTCGACCTGTGCATGTCCATTAATGACCGGCGTATTATGCGCTGTTGCTCCCAATGTAAATTCACGTTCGGTCTTTTTGATATATTGCTGGTATCCCGGATCATCAATCAACCATCGGCCACGAGACCCAACAAGTAATGTGCCAGAATCTTTTTGTAAGTGCCCCATCGGAGAATTACTTGCCGACATAACAACGGCCAAACTTTCTGCATCCCAACCACTTCGTAAAACCGTCGCATAATGTGCATCCTGCCCACCCACATCAGGTGTCTCTACATCCCACCCATCCACAACATCATGCAGAACACCCAGCGCATCAGCACGCATCCAATCGATGCGACACTTCGCCAACAGCCACGCCGCACGTTTGTCTTTGGTCATCGGCCACAGTTTTGCATGAGCGGCAAGATGATAAGGCATCTCTTTGGGTTCCACATCACCGATCTCTGCCACATTGGCCACATCTCCAGGTGCACCTAAGGCAACAGACTCATCCAACAAATCACCAAAACGAGGGTGCTCTATCACGGGTTTGCGGTCTTCCTCAGGCATAGCGTACAACCAATGCACCACAAAATCCATAATATACCCATCATATCCCACGCCTTCAGAATGCCCCGACGCACGCAAATCCAAAATCGCACCCATTATTGCATGAAGTCTGCGATCCAACACAGGAGCCAACTCATGCCCAATGGCATGCCCAATGGCATGCGCAGCCAGTGCGATGCCCACAGTACCAATCAAAGGGATATTGTGTAAAACACTGTGCGGCTCATCCAACGCCAAAATATCTTCCTTAGACACAAACTGGCCGTGGAGTGCATCTGAATAAGGTGTCGCATCAGCAATTATACGACCAAAGGCATCTTCAATTTTAGCTCTGGGCGTTTCACCGAGCCAATCCCAATTATGATAGGCCAACCACAACATCCGCGCACAATGTCCCAGACTTAAATCAGGCCGTTCATATTGTCTATAACACGGCCACGCAGTCAACGCCTCTAAATCGGTTCGCACCAAAGACGCTGCGTCAGAATCGCCAAACCAAGTTGCTGCCCATCCCAAACTGTTTACACGCTCTTCCAAATCCCACAATACCCAAATAGACCACGGATAAGTATCCAAGCCCGAAACGGGCATATCGAGTAAGGTCATCTCACGTAAAGGCAAAGGGTAAGCCACCTTGCGTCGAATACGATAATAATCTGCAATCACATGGGTTTGGGGTTTATGCCAATCGGCACGCCGTTGCATTTCTTTTTTAATTTCATCTTGTGTCATTAAATCTCCCAAATCGTAATCACCTCATCTTGGATCTCACATCTCATGCCCCAATATAAAAGCAAAAATGCCGAACAAAAGCAATTTGTTCGACATCTCAACACATATAAAAGTTATTTTGATAGCACTATCAATCTTGAGGATAAAACTGTATATCGGGTATGGTCTCTATCAAGCCAATTTCAGCACCATAAATATAATACCGGCGCAAGCCTTCAAGTGCATCATCGTCCAAGTCATACAGAATGTTCCGCGTCAAATAGGATTGATAAAATTCTGCTGACAATGCGTGTGATGCGGCATAATCTAATGTAACTTGTGTCACGTCCTTTTGCCCCAACTCTTTGGCCTCAATCAACTGGCAAACCTGCTTTGGATCTAAGGCACCCACTCGCCCAGTCCAACACGCATAAACAAAAGGCAACCCTGTCATCTGCGTCCAGAGTTCACCCAAATCAAGCACCCGATACCGGTCCAAATCCAATTCCAATGCCGGATCACCAATAAACAAAGCAGCATCGGCCTGTTCGAGCATCGTATCCAAATCTGGCGCCAGAACAGATACCTTGGGGCGACATCCAAATTGTCTAGCCAAAATAACTTGGCTTAAGACCACCGACGTGCGAGAGCTGTTATCTAAAGCCAATGTCTGCACATCTTTGGGTTCTTTGTTTAAGACCACAAAAACACTACGCACAACACCTTTAGAAATAATACCAACTTGTGGAACAATGAAATAGGGGTCAGTGCCACGTCCGATTTCAGCAGCAGGAATCAATGCCACATCGGTTTCACCGCGATGCAACTTATCGGCACACACCGACGGCACATCATAAATCAATTCAAAATCATGATTGAAAGCTCTGTTTTCCAGTGCCTCCACAAGTGGTTTCGTATTCAAATAAGAAACCACACCCAAACGCACACCCATCAATCAACCTCTAAATTCGAGTATTCAAACATCTTGTCTTTTGCCTTTTTACTTTTGACCGATTTAGTTCACCAAATCATATTGGGTATTGCGCCGAACAGCATCATACCCTGCATCTTCAATGAGTCGTTGCATCGTTTGTAGCGTCATCGCATCGGTATGACTTGTCCCTGCAGCACTCACCACATTTTCTTCCATCATTGTACTGCCAAAATCATTGACGCCATATTTCAAACTCACCTGTGCGATCTTCGCTCCCTGTGTCACCCAAGAAGCCTGAAAGCTCGGAATATTGTCCAAAAACAAACGCGATATCGCAATGGTGCGCAAATAATCATATCCTGTTGCTTTTTTTCCATCCCACCGGCTGGTATCTCCACCCAAGTCTGTATAATCGGGCTGAAAATTCCACGCGATAAAAGCAGTAAACCCACCCTTTTCATCTTGCACGTTGCGCAAGTGTTCCAAATGCGTAACGCGTTGTTCTATTGTCTCTACATGGCCATACATCATGGTAGCCGATGTGCGCATACCCAATTGATGTGCAATCCGATGCACGTCTAACCATTCACTCACGCGATCTTTGCGAAATCCAATGACATCGCGAACCTCATCTGACAAAATTTCAGCCCCGGCACCCGGAATCGAATCTAATCCTGCATCTCTTAACCTGCGAATACAATCTTCAAGTGATAAACGTGAAATGTGTGCAATATAAATAATCTCTGTTGCCGATAAACAATGCTGATGCACTTGTGGATATCGTTCGCGAATAGCCGAAAACAATTCTTCGTAATATTCAATACGCAACTTGGGGTTTAACCCACCCTGCATCAAAATTTCATTCGATTTTACGGTGTCGCCCCCCAAAGCTACCATTTCATCGATCTTCTCAAAGATCAGCTCATTCGGCAACACATAACCCTCATCGGACCCCGGCGACCGATAAAACGCACAAAAATCACACTTCACCCAACACACATTTGTGTAGTTGATGTTGCGTCCAATATTATACGTCACCTGATCTTTTGGCCACTTGCGCTGCCGCACAAAATCGGCCAACAAACCAATTTCGGTCACATTCGGATGTTCAAATAAGCGCATTGCATCATCAAAAGAAATCCGCTCTTCGTTGTATACTTTTTCAGCAATATCATCAATCATTGTTTTTCCCATTACGAAATCACCGGAATTTCACCCGGAATGCCCACAGGCGTTTCCTCTATAATCTCACGATCTGTAGATAATACCTGATACAAATTGTCTCGTTCAACAGGATCCCGACCCGCTTCTATAATGCGTTCAACCAACTGCTTACGCGTCAGCACCTGGCGCGTTTCTTCATAGGTTCGCCGCGTAATCTCATATTCTTGAATCGTTCCATCAACATCATCTGCGCCAAACCACAAAGCCACTTGTGAAATATCAATCGTATTCATAATCCAAAACGTTTTAATATGCGGAAAATTATCCAACATCAAACGTCCCACAGCAATCTCGCGCAAGTCCATCACACCCGTAGGACCAGGTAAGTCCGTCATTTCCGTTCGTTCAGGATGAAACGATAACGGGATATAAGTTAAGAACCCACCCGTCTCATCCTGCAAATCGCGCAACCGAACCAAATGATCAATGCGTTCTTCTGGGTTTTCAATATGTCCATACAGCATCGTTGCATTGGTATGCAACCCCACCTCATGTGCTGTGCGTGCCACCATCAACCACTCTTCAGAATCAGCCTTTGTCCAAAACAAATCATCTTGCACCCGATCGCTAAACACTTCGGCGCCACCGCCAGGAACAGAAGATACACCCGCTTCTTTCAACTCCAACATCACTTCTTTAAGTGGCTTCTTTGCAACCCGTGCAATCTGAACCCATTCAATAGCGGTGAATGCTTTCACAGCCACATCGGGGCGCACTTCTTTTACGGCGCGTACAATATCCAAATAATAAGAATAAGGCAGTTTGGGATTTATACCTGCAACCATATGAATTTCAGAAATTGGCACATGCAAATAGCGTTCTACGCGATCTTTCACATCTTCAGGATCTAAAACATACCCACGGTCATCTTTTGGTTTAACATAAAAAGAACAGAACTTACATAACTTATTGCACACATTGGTATAGTTGATATGCTGATTGCGCACATACCAAGCTACATTGCCACACATACGTTCCCGCACAATATTGGCCAGATATCCCACAGCATTCAAATCGGGCGTCGCATAAAGCAGCATACCATCTTCTGCAGACAAACGCTCTTCTGCCATTACTTTTTCTTCTATCGCCCGTAAACCATCTGGAATCTTTGGCTTCACAAAAAACCCCTTTAAAAAACGTATTTCTCATCAACTTTCTGCCCAGTAAGCAAATCTCCAAAAAACAACCTATGCATTCTCCGTTAACATCTCTCGTGCATGTTGCAAAGTCAGTTCAGAAATTTCTTCCCCACCCATCATCTTGGCCAACTCTTCGGCGCGAGCCTCAGTATCTAACCCAACAACCCGTGTCACCGTACGTCGGTTCTGCGTTTCTTTTCTGACAGAAAAATGCACATCGGCCATCTTTGCAATTTGTGGCAAGTGCGTAATCGATATCGTCTGATACGATTCCGAAAGGGCTTTCAGCTTCTTACCAACCACTTCAGCAATACGCCCAGAAATACCAATATCAATTTCATCAAAAATGAGCACCTGAACAGAATCAGTATGCACCAACACAGTTTTCATGGCCAACATAATCCGCGAAATTTCTCCGCCTGAAGCCACCTTTATTAAAGGTCTAAGTGCTTCGCCAGCATTGGTCGACAAATAAAATTCGCCATAGTCAATGCCTCTATAATTGGCATCAACTTGTTTGCCGTTTAACCTAATAAAGCCCGATTCACTCTCGTGCTGTTCCAATTTCATATCAAATTGCACGTCGGGCATCCCCAACTCACTCAAAGTTTCACAAATAAATTTGGCCAATTTTCGGGCAGCCTTTTTACGGGCACTTGACAAGGTAATGCATTGTTTTGTGAAATCTGCAAGCACCTTGGCGAGCTCACAATCCAATTCTCGCAAAGCCGCATCCAATTTATCTGTCAGCGACAATTCCTTTTGCGCGTTTTTCCGATACGAAAGCACGCCTTCTAAATCACCACCATATTTTTTCTTAAGTACATTGAGTACTTCTAATCGCTCGCTCACCTCCGCCAACCGTTCGGGGTTGTGCTCAATCCGTTGCGCATAATCGTTTAGACCACGTGCCAACTCTTCCGCACCATAACGCAACCCATCCAACTCTTCTGCACGTGTCTCCAAGCTTGTATCTAAGCGAGCCGCTTCATCCATCAACTGACCGGCCATACCCAATCGATCAGCAACAGAATCATCACCTTCATATAAAAGCGCTTCCAGCTGGACCGCAATTTCCGTCAATCGCTCAGCATGTGATAAAACCGACCGTTCTTGCTCCAATTTCACATCTTCACTCACTACAGGCTTGGCAGAATCAATTTCTCGTACTTGATATTCTAGCAATTCACGACGTTCCCGTTGTCGATGTGCAATCGCTTCTTTTTCGACTTTCCGCTTTTGAAGAGACACCAACAGATCATGAGAGGATTCAAC
>JABIFK010000514.1 GCA_018650745.1 Candidatus Latescibacterota bacterium
CCCCGCTCGGAAGCAGTGACGATCTCTGACAGATCCACGTAGCTGGGATGACCAGGTCCCAGATCGAGCATGATCAGATTGGCGTACCCGCTGACGGCGCACAGGATGTTGTTGAAATCGTGCGCGATACCACCCGCAAGAACGCCCAGCGACTCGAGGTTCTGGTTCTTTCTCATTTCTTCTTCCATGTGGACCCGATCGCTTATGTTGGTGCAGACGCCTACCAAACGCCAACATTTGGCCCCAACGACTTCAACGCGTACTTCCTCGTGCAAGTGGTGCCACTGGCCATCGTTGCCCATACAGCGATAATCTTGGGCGTAGAAAGAATGCCCTGAGCGCAATGCCTCTTTCGTTGTTCGGTCCATGCGCGGCGAGTCGTCGGGATGGAGCTGGTCTTTTACCGCATCACTGTGGGACTGTCCTGGAGCCCGTTTGATGGGTAAGACCTCCATGGCCTTCTCTTCGTTGACGGTATGAGCGTTCCAATGGAGGTGAGTGTCACGGTCTTCAACGTAAGCATGCCAGAGCAGAGAAGATGTTAAATCGCGAGTTACTCTGGTGTTTTCGCACCGACAGGGTTGTAGTGGTCTAGAGTCGGCGATTGAGATCCTGCGAGCAGATGAAATAATCGCAGTGCGAACGTTAGAAGCTGTTTTAAAATACCCATCTTGTTTTCAATCGGCTGCGAATACCGTGGATCTACGTTGCACAAACGAGGCCAGATAGAACAATTTGGCCTCATTCGTGCGCCTGCCCACAGCATTCTCGCTCGCTACACATTTGCCACCTTGTTTTTCAAGTGCTCAGATGATATATTTTCAAAACCCTTCACAAAAATACTGAACGCCTCTCGTACATCACCTTTAATACTCAGGTCGTTTCACCCTCGTTAATCTACAGCCAAGCTGTCTCACCGTTTTTCAGGATAAGTCATGTCGAATCAATTCAACGAATCCATCCCTGTTCGCGCACTCGACAACACGTCTAGCAGTGCCACGCATCAATCGGAATCTAAGACCACCGGCAGCGCACTGATCACCAGCCCGCCTGTGGTACAGCACCCTCGTGCAAAAAGCTTTGGCGTCAGCATTGCGGTTTCCAGCCTTGCCACGGCATGGGTTGAGTATGGTTTTGCAAAAGATGATCTGGCCTTTACGGCTGTTGCCAGTCACCATGGTTTGGTTGCCGCCGATGACCAGGCCCTGCATATACGTGTCAACCACAGTGATGCATTGCCGACTGATAAACCTATTTGTTATCGTGTTGTCGCGCAGCCTCTTAGCTATCAGGATGCTTATAACCTGCAACGTGGCAAGCAGCAATCTACTCCGGTATATGCCCTGCGTCTGCCGGATCCGAATGCACAAAGCATTCGTGTTATCAGCATCAATGACACCCATGCAAACACGGAGACTGTTTGCAGCCTGCATGCACAAATTGAAAAATTGCAGCCTGATTTGCTGATCTGGAATGGGGACACTTGCAGAGATTTCAACGCTGAAGATGCACCCAACCAAATCATGCTCAATCCGGCCAATGATTTGAAGCTGGCCTGGGCTGCCACACGCCCGTTGCTCTTTTCCAATGGCAACCACGACGCTCGCGGGGAACGTGCACGTGAAGCCGTGAAATGTTTTGTAAGCTGTCCTGAATCAACCGAGCTGCCCTATAATCAAGCCCTTCGTTTTGGCCCGCTGGCTTTGGTCACGCTTGATACGGGTGAAGACAAACCGGATCGACACCCCGTTTTTGCTGGCACTGCTGCCTACGAACCCTACCGCGAAAAACAATCCACCTGGTTAGAAGGGGTATTGCAGCAAGCGATGATCAAAGATGCCCCCTTCAAAGTTGCAACCGCACATATTCCGTTGCGTGGCCTTGAAGGTCAGGAGGATGGCACCACCCTTGACGGTTATGCACGCTATAGTGGCTTTGGTGCCAAGCTTTGGTTGCCACAACTCAAAGCCGCTGGTTTTGACGCCGTTATCTCTGGGCACACCCACCATCCCCGCCACGATACCCCCACCGCAGAAATGCCCGTGCATCAATTTGTCGGTGGTGGGCGGGAACTGGAGCAGGCCACTTTGACTCTCATTGACGCCACTTTGACCCATGGTAAAGCATCTATGCAGATCCAGGTCGCAAATCTGCAAAACGAAGTGTTGTTTAAACAGGCCTTTTGACTTTCGCCGAGGTTATTATGACAAATACAAAACGCCCCAATATTTTATGGATCATGAGTGACCAACACAATGGTTACACTTATTCATAAGAAGGGGTATTGTTACTCACAGCTTGCGGATAAAATTTAAACCAATTGCATGATTTTTGCGTGGGGATTGTTTCTATGGGAAGCAATTCTCCACTAACCTTTTTTTGTCGGGTCGGTTTGATTTAAGTATTCTTCCACATTTGTATACCCATCCCCATCTAAATCCCCAGTGCTTTGCAAAGACAAATCATTATTCGGGCTAAAGCGTCGTTCCCATGCGTCGGGCATGCCGTCAGCATCGGTATCTGGTTCGGGTTCTGTTGACTGCAATTTCGGCCATCCACCTACATCTGTTTGGCTTGAAATAATGCCATTGCCAAAGGTGGTCTTCCCCGATTGCACCTCGCGAATGATGCGCTCATCAAGCCTATCTCTTTTGGGTAGAATCGCACCCGCAAAGCGCACCACATCCTTATATGCCTCCTCAGGTGATTGCGTACTGACAGGTGCAAAATCAACTGGGGCATTGATCAGGGCCGATGTGATTGACACGTTCTCTGCATCAATGGTCACCAGACCCTCTCGACTTTGTGACTGTGACCGATCTTCCAACACATTGCCCTGAATATACCATTTGCCAAATGTACCATCGTGCAAAGACTGCATCTTTACGACCTTCAAATCTTCTCTTGATGCAGGTCCCGCTTTGTAAAAATTGTTCACCACATTAATGCTGTGTGGGCGGCCATCCAGCGTACGATGTTCCCAATTGAAAATCACATTGTTGCGAAAATCCAGATTAATACTTGGATCTTTCATGTTCCCACCAGCAATGCTGGGGTTACGCCCTGCATTGTTTGCAAATAGATTGTGATGGTAAGAGGTGTTCACACCACCAAGCGATGCGGCAAACCCATGACCTTTGCGCACTTTAGAGTCGTGTAGAGATTCTGAGATCAAGCTCCATTGAATCGTAATGTTCTTTGTCCCATGATAGGTATTGACCGCCTCATCCAGCGTCCAACTGACCGAACAATGATCGACGATGACATTCTCCGCATCGCGCACCCCAATACCATCGACCTTCCTTCCTGCTTTATCTCCGAGCCGAACACGCAGATAGCGGATCACCGCATCGTTTGCCGAAATGATTAATGTGTAATCTCGCAAGCAGATCCCTTCTCCAGGTGCGGTTTGTCCTGCAATCGTAATACGCGGATGAACAATTCGCAAATCTGATTGCAACGTAATCGTACCCGAGATTTTGAAGATAACAATCCTTGGAAACTGCGCATCAATTGCGGCCCTTAAACTACCAAGTCCACTGTCATTGAGGTTGGTCACAAATAGAACCTTACCCCCGCGACCTCCTTGCGTAAATCGTCCATAGCCCTCTGCACCCGGAAATGCTAATTGTTGTGCTTCAATAAACGTTGCAGACAAAACAACAGCGATAATTACAGACAAACCGCATCGTATCATATTTCCCTCTTTAATTTGGTTTTACGCTTTCAACTTGCTTGACAACAGCTCTTATACATGATTGATTATTTATAATATCGTGATTTTTTGTGTAAAAATCCAGCGACTCTCTCAGAGAAATGGACGTGCCTTAAGGCTGGTGCCCAAAGTAGAAAGAACCCTGCATCTGGGCAAGCCCTTTTGTTGGGCGTCAGCTTATTGAAGCGCCAAATTATTTTACCTAGGGATCTCTTATGAAACCAAATATTGTATTTGCCTTTGCCGACGATTGGGGGCGTTATGCCAGTGCGTATGAAAAATTTGAAGGCCCCAATTCGCTTAATGCGCTGATTGATACGCCCAACTTTGATCGCATTGCAAATGAAGGGGCTATTTTTACGAACACCTTTGTGCCCGCCCCCAGTTGCACGCCATGTCGCAGTTCGATTCTGTCTGGACAGTATTTTTGGCAAACTGGCATGGGTGCCATCACTGATTGCGCACAGTGGGACGAATCGATCCCCTCCTATCCGCTGGAGCTTGAAAAAGCCGGTTATCACATCGGTTATACTTACAAGGTCTGGGCACCCGGCGAAACTCGAAACGCACCCTATGGCGCTGATCGCACGGCCTATGAACCTGCGGGTAGACAATTTGGTCAGTTCTCTTTTCGTGCAACCGAACGTGCTGCCGAAGTGGGTGTGGAAGCTGCCAAAGAGGAGTTGTTCGATGAGACGCGTCAAAATTTTGACGCATTCATTGCCGCAAGACCTGAAGGCGCACCTTTTTGTTATTGGTGGGGGCCAACAAACACACATCGAAAGTGGCAGAGAGGGTCAGGCAAAAAATTGTGGGGGCTCGAACCGGGTGATCTGAAAGGTCGGTTGCCAGAGTTTCTGCCAGATGCCCATGACATTCGAGAAGATGTTGCGGATTATCTCGGTGAATGTATGGCCGTCGATGGTGGACTTGGTGTGATCCTTGAACGTCTCGAAGCAATTGGCGAACTCGATAACACGCTCATCGTTGTCAGCGGCGATCATGGCATCCCTGGTTTTCCACGTGGCAAATGCAACCTCTATGATATTGGCTGTGAGGTTGCTTTGGCCGCGCGGTGGCCAGAACGAATCAAACCCGGTCGCGTGGTTGAGGACTTTGTCAATTTGATGGATCTTGGCCCAACCTTTATGGAGGCCGCTGATGTTGCAGTTCCCTCTACCATGACAGGAAAGAGTCTGTTGCCGGTGTTCGAGAGTGCTGCCAGTGGTCAGATTGATCCTGATCGCACATTTGTCGTAACCGGTCGCGAACGACACGTTTCCGTTGCCCGTGAAGGCAACTTGCCTTATCCTCAACGCGCCATCCGCACAAAAGACTTTCTTTATATCTACGATTTTGAACCCGACCGTTGGCCTGCTGGAGACCCACACGGGCTCGACGACCCCAA
>JABIFK010000813.1 GCA_018650745.1 Candidatus Latescibacterota bacterium
CAACAGCAACAGAGCGCTGACGGGCTTTCTCTATTGCCAAATCAACGGCCTGATGACAAACTGTTTGGCCAAAGCCCCACCCCCCATCCACAACAGCAGACGCGTCGGCCTCCTTGACCGTTTGGATTTTTTGCCCGGCTTTCACACGGCCATCTTGCAAAGCCTTGATATATTGTACGACACGAATAACGCCGTGAGAATCGTGCCCCATAAGATTTGCAACAACCAAAGAGTGGGCAACCAAATTGGCCTCATCAGGTTCCAAACCCGCGCCAATAAAAACAGAAGCGCACGCATCCCTGAGTTTTTCAACATCAAAAACTGGCATTTTGTCTCCTTTCATTCGACCAAGATTGTAATCGCGCGTAATCTAGGCTCGAAACGCGATATGGTCAAGAGTCTCTCTTCTAAAAGGCATGCCAACTCAATCATTCCCAACAGCTTTTGAGTCAGACATTTCGCAACTTTCGGAACCCATCATTTCTGAGGATGTCTTTAAAAAACAGAAAAAACGCCGAGTAAATCTACCCGGCGTTTTTTTATTGGTCTAGAACAAACCAGCTTACATCATTTTTTCTTTCCTGTTAACCAACTGAAGTGCCACACCCCACGGATCCCGCAACATAGCCAAAGTATCACCTGTTTCAGTCGGCGTAGGCTCGGAAACCACAGTCGCACCAGCAGTCTGAAGGCGTTCAAAATCTGCTTGGATATCTTCACTGTAATATGCGAAGTGTAAAATAAGGGGGTTCATATTGGCATAATCGGGTGTGTCAACGGAAGGTTGCGCGTAAACTTCAAACATGGTTTGACCACTGGAATCTGCCAAGAAGGTCATTTTGATAGGAGGCGGGCCTTGGCGCACAAGCCGCAAGCCCAAATGTTCACAATACCATTCTGCATAGGCATCGGGATCTTCAACAACATAAGCAATGTGTTCAACTTTCATGATAATCCTTTCGATGTAAAAGAAACAAACCAGGTCAACTGTTTCAACTATAAATCGGCTTGTCCCTCAAGTTGTAACGTTTCAGTAAAATGGCATCTTGAAAAATGCCCGGGTTCTATTTCACGTAATTCTGGCACCTCTTGTTTACATCTTTCTTGAGCATACGCGCACCGAGGGTGAAATCCACACCCAGAAGGTGCATTGCTGGGGTCAGCAACTTCGCCCGACAAAAGCAAACGCTTTTTCTTGCGCTTGGGGTCTGGCACAGGCACGGCAGACAAAAGTGCTTCAGTGTAAGGGTGCATTGGTTTTTCGTAAAGTGCGTCGACCGGCGACAACTCTACAATCTTCCCAACATACATAACCGCAACACGGTCAGAAATATGCCGCACCACACTTAAATCATGCGCGACAAAAAGATAGGTCAACCCGAGTTCTTCTTGTAATTCTTGAAGCAAGTTTAAAGCTTGTGCCTGCACCGATACATCCAAAGCAGAAACGGGTTCGTCACACACCACCAACTTCGGATGAAGTGCCAGGGCACGTGCAATCCCGATCCGTTGGCGTTGGCCACCGCTAAAAGCATGAGGATATCTTCGCAGGAAATGGGGTTTTAACCCCACCCTTACCAAAAGGTCTTGCACGCGTTTCTCACGTTCTTTGCGATCGGTAACACCGTTTACCAACAGAGGTTCTCCAACCAAATCTAACACTGTCATGCGCGGGTTGAGAGAAGCATACGGATCTTGGAAAATCATTTGCATGTGGGGCCGCAGCTTCTTTAACACATCGTGAGATGCGCTGGCCACATCGACCGATTCGTCTCCGTGCTGAAACAAGACTTTCCCCGATGTTGGTGCCAAAGCCCGCAGGATTGTTCGCCCCACTGTGGTTTTGCCGGATCCACTTTCGCCAACCAAGCCCAAACACTCACCCTCGTACAGATCGAAACTGACACCATCAACAGCCTTGACATGGCCAACAACTTGATTAAAAAAACCCTTGATGATCGGAAAGTGTTTCTTGAGGTCGTGCACTTCCAACAAAGGCACCTTAACCTTAGCCTCACCCACGCGCCACCTCCTCATGATACAAGACACATGCGACTTGATGTCCTTCTTCTAAAACAAGCAACTCAGGCCGTTCGCCCACATCACACATTCCTTTTTTGGCTTCTTCACATCGCGGGTGGAAAGGACATCCGCTCAATTGAGAAAATGGATCAGGAACCGATCCTTTAATGGTCTTTAAACGCGTTTTTCTCACAGAGCCCATACCCGGTATAGAATCCATCAATGCACGTGTATAGGGATGTTTAGGATGCTCAAAAATCTCGTCTGTAGCAGCTTGCTCCACAACGCGGCCCAAGTACATGACGGCCACCTCATCAGCAACTTCTGCAACCACGCCCAAGTCATGCGTAATAAGCATAATAGACATATCAAACTCGACCTGCAGATCACGCATCAATTCCAGAATTTGGGCTTGAATGGTTACATCTAATGCCGTAGTGGGTTCATCGGCAATCAAAAGAGAGGGCTGGCAAGACAAGGCCATTGCGATCATGACGCGCTGCCGCATCCCCCCACTGAGTTCATGTGGATATTGCCCAAACCTTTGACCAGGGTCCGGAATACCTACCCGATCTAACATGTGCACAGCGTGAGCTTGTGCATCCGACCCCGTAAGATCCATGTGCAATTCTACCGCTTCCATAATTTGAAACCCTACCGTGTGAACAGGGCTCAAAGACGTCATCGGTTCCTGAAAGATCATTGCGATCTCTTTGCCTCTAATTGCCCGTATCTGATCTCCTTCGTCTTCCAAGTCAGTCAATACCACATCCAGGTTTTCCTGATGCAGAACAACATCTCCTGCGACAATTTGCCCAGGTTCAGCGACCAACCGCAAGGAAGAAAACGCCGTCACACTTTTACCACATCCACTTTCACCAACAATCCCGATGGTCTTACCTCTGGGAATCTCCAAATCAACGCCATCAACAGCACGCACAATTCCTTCATCAAGGAAGAAATGGGTTTTCAAACCCCGAATACTTAAAACAGAATCCACAAAAACTCCCAACTTTTGACCGTGTTTATTTCTGCACGCGCTGCAAAAAATCGCTCGCTCCTGCCAGAATCCAACTGCCCGCAGATGTTAACAGAAACTGGACCCCCAGCTCAACAAACTGAGGTGCGGTTTCATTTGTACACGTGGTCCCAGTTACACGCCCCCGATCAATTA
>JABIFK010000780.1 GCA_018650745.1 Candidatus Latescibacterota bacterium
AAGCCGTTACGCGGGGAGAAGTATTTTTGAGCCCTGCAATTTCGAGAGTCGTTGTCGAAACCTTCGTGGGGCATGAGAATTTACCCATATCGGGAGGGAAGAGCGATGGGCTTTCTCATCGAGAACGGGAAGTGTTGGTGCTGGTTGCGGATGGTCAGACCAATAAAGAGATTGCGGAGATGCTTCATATTGCAGAAAAAACAGTTGCAGCGCACAGGGCGAATGTGATGCAGAAACTCAAGTTGAAGAATGCAGCAGATTTGGTTCGGTATGCGATCCGCGAGGGAATGGTGGAGTTGTAAGCTCGAAAGAGTGTATGGAATTAGGAAGTTTACCCATTTATTGGCCTGAGAATAGGGTATTGACCCAATTGATCTGGGGGACGCATATGACTATATTGGTAACTGAAAGCCCCCCTAAGGTGGGAGCCGTCGGGGTTCCCACTGTCTGAATAAAGTCCGAAGATAAAATCTTCGGACTTTTTTTGTTTTTGTGTAAAAATATATGAGCAAGTATTCAATTGTTGTGGGTTATAGCAATTCAATCATAATTGATGCAATATCACATTTGTATTAAAAATGTTTATTGTAGACATTGGTTTTGGTTCTGGATGGTAAGAGTATTTGCTTACCAGAGAATACACAATTATATTGAGCTTTCTTCTTTTACTTTGTTTACCTCAGAGGGTTTGTGAATGGCTCTGCCGGACCAAGAATTAGACATGCTCGCAGAAGAACAGGGGCCTGCTGTTACCGCTCGTGCACTTCTTATCGGGATGTTCCTAACGGTGATGGCTACGGTTGCTGGGTCTTATGCGCGTTTTATTCTGCACACAACGCGTTTGGATCAAAACCACTTATCCGTGGCTGCGGTATTTCCAATTGTTATCATTGGTATTTTCTTACTGCGCACGCTCAAGCTGCGTCGTGGTGAAATTGTGGTGATGTTCACGATGGCACTTATTGGTGCCACAATGCCAACTTATTTTATTGGCAAACTTGTCGCAAACTTTGCCGTGCCGTATTACTTGGCAACGCCAGAGAATCAGTGGGCAACCTACTATGAACCCCATTTGCCAACTTACGCAGTTATGCCTCCCGGAAATACATTGCTTTGGTTTTTTGAAGGGATTCCGCGTGGGGTAGAGATTCCGTGGAATGCTTGGGTCGTTCCTGTTTTTTGGTGGCTCTCTGTCATTGCGGCTTTTTATGGGTGCTGCTTATTTCTGATGGTGATTCTGCGAAAGCAATGGATTGAGCACGAGCGCATTGATTACCCACTGATGGAAATGCCGATGGCGATCTTAGAAGAAGATGACCGCCGTGGTTTTTTTGCGATTCCAATCATGAACAAACCCTTGTTCTGGGTGGGTTTTTCAATCACGCTCTTTATCATCACGTGGAACATGGTTTCTTATTTTAATCCCACATTTCCAACAATACCTTGGAGCTTTGCGAGTATCCAATTTGGACGAGAGTTTCCGGCAATACCCATCAAGCTGTATCTGATGGTTGTTGGTTTTGGTTATTTTATCAATGTTGATATTGCATTGAGCCTATGGGTTTTCAATTTGATAACCAACATTGAGAATGGTTTGTTCAATCGATTTGGGTTTACTGCCGGGGCCGACGAAGAATATTCAACGGCACCTTTGTCGATGGGCACACAGTCGATGGGTGCGTTCATTGTGATTGTGCTGGTTGGGTTTTGGATGGCACGCGGGCATATTGCCGACGTTTTTAGAAAAGCATTTAAGGGTGATGATTCGGTCGATGATTCGGATGAAATCGTTTCCTACAGAACGGCTGTGTTTGGTCTATTGGCCTGCTCCTTTTATTTGGTTGTGTGGCACTTGGCAACAGGA
Organism: Candidatus Latescibacterota bacterium; assembly: GCA_018650745.1. Lineage (GTDB taxonomy): Bacteria > Latescibacterota > UBA2968 > UBA2968 > UBA2968 > JABIFK01. Next base: position 1,865 of record JABIFK010000780.1, read on the forward strand.
ATGGCCTTAAAATTTATCCCTTTATTTTTGTTTGGTGTGTTGGTGATGTATCTGGGGATCACGCGTGTTATTGCAGAGACGGGGTTGATTTCTATTCGAGCGCCATTAATGCCCCAGCCATTTGGGATGTTTGTTTTAGGCAGTGATTCGCTGTCTCCGCAAACAATGGTTTCCATTGCGTTGTCTTACACTTGGTGTAGTGATACCAAAACGACGATTATGCCAGCCTTGGCACATTCTGTTAAACTATATGATACGATTCAGGCGCAACACCGCCGGTTGATTTGGCCAATAGTCTTGGCGATGCTCTCGGGGGTTCTGGCAACGTTTGTTTATACCATTTATATGGGCTACGCAAATGGAGCAGCGAATTATGGTGGGCTCTTCAATGGTGGATTGGCCCAATTTCCTTGGGACAATCTGGTAAAGAAATCCAACAGTCCATTTGGCACGGCTTGGAAAGCGCTCTCCTTCATTGGCATGGGCGCGCTCGTTACTGGCATTTTGTTGTTTGTGCGTTACCGGGTGCCGTGGTGGCCTTTGCACCCTATTGGTTTTGCTGCTGGTCCTGTTTATCCTGTTCGGAATATTATTTTTGGTATTTTCTTGGCCTGGGCAATTAAGACCGTTATTCTGCGTGTAGGTGGTATTCAAGCTTATCGTGCAGGCAGACCATTTTTTATTGGGCTTATTCTGGGGCATTTTGTTGGTGCCGGAATTTCATTTATGATTGATATGGTTTGGTTTCCGGGCCAAGGGCACGGTATCCCATTTTCAGATTAAGATTACCCTTTTTTGTACGGAGTGGTTATGAACGCATTTTTCTTTTGGGAACCCGTTGGTGGTTTGACGTTGCAACACAAGTGTAATCCCTATGCGGGACTGTTGGCCCAAGAATTAGAAACTTTGGATATTCATTTGGAATTGGGTGATTACGCCCTGGAAAAAACGTGGTTGCAAGAACATAGAGAGAAATTTGATGTCTTGCACCTGCACTGGTTGCACTACTTCTACAGGCGCGAGACCCTAGAGGAATCTGTGGCCGAATACGCAAAGTTCGCCGAGAATTTGACCTATGCAAAAAACACATTGGGGTATAAAATTGTTTGGACCTTGCACAATGTTTATCCACACGAGAGGCCGTTTCCCCAGTTAGATCACTGCGCGCGTTTATTGGTCTGCGAATTAGCCGATGAAGTACTGTGTCATTGCAAATATGCCCAAGGCATTGCAGAAAAATTATTCCATCGTACAGAAAATGTACAGGTGATTCCGCATGGTAATTTCATTGATGCATTCCCAAATGACATATCTCAAACGGACGCTCGTAGACAACTTGGCGTCGCTGACGATCGGTTTGTTTATCTATTTTTTGGCAACGCGCGCGCCTATAAAGGGATTGAGCATTTGGTTGCTGCATTTTTAGAACATGCCAAAGAAGATGCTGTTTTGTTGTTAATGATGCGCAAAGCTTTTGATGTGGCTTATGCCGAAGAAGTGGAAGGTTTGGCTCAAAAGGATGCGCGTATTAAAGTTTTTACGTCGGAATATTTCCCTGAGGCTGATTTTCAGATTTATATCAATGCGGCCGATGTGGCTGTTTTTCCATTTGCAGAAGTGCTCACCTCTGGATCAGCCATTACGGCCTTATCATTTGGTAAACCTGTTGTGATGCCTCAATTGGGGTGCTTGCCTGAATTGATTGACGATCGAATGGGTGTGATTTACGATGCGAAATCTGGTGATGGTTTGGGCAGTGCTTTGGCGGAGGTAAGGACCTTAAATATTGATGAAGCAAACCGTGCAACAATGGCCCGCGCGTTAGAATTGAATTGGAAAGGTATTGCGGAGAAGTTGGCGCACGTTTATCGCGCATAATTGCGCGGCCTCCTCCTCACGTTTGTCTGAAATCTTATTGACCATTCCACGCCCGAGGAGTATTATAATATGCATTACTCTTGGTGGCTGGAATGGCGAGTTTTGTCTTTTAAAAAGGGTATCCGTTATGAAAGTAACCGGTATTGAATTTGACGCGGTTCATGTCAATCATCGCGGTGATTGGGTCTTTGTTCATGTATTGACAGACGAGGGCGTA
>JABIFK010000814.1 GCA_018650745.1 Candidatus Latescibacterota bacterium
CATCAAAAATGGTTGACGCTGCTTACTGGCAGAGAGAATGTGGGTGCTTGTGTTGATCCTGGCAATTATCTGCATTACGGGCATGAAGCGCCAGAGCCAGTGTGTGACATGTTGGCCGGAATGACGAAAATGGTTCGGGCGGGCAATGTGATGCCAGCGCCAGATGAAGATGTGATTGCGCAATTCAAGGTTGATGGAAAATTTCAACCATGGCAAGCCACTTCATTTGATGCGGGTGTTATTGACCAGGTCGCATGTTATCGGGCGTTGGCCAAGGGCGGGTTTAACGGTGTTGTCTCCCTTAAAACAACGGGTTCCCATGTCGATGGTCCTGTTGCGGCCATACGTCAATCTTGGCAGGGCTTAAAAAAGGCAATCGCCAAAGTTGAAACTTAATCAACCGATACAGTTTGACCTGTTCGGCCCGATTCCATGGCGGCAAAGATAAGCGCCATTGTTTTGCGCACATCCTGCGCGCTGGCTTGGGCCAGAGGGCGATTGGTGCGAATGGCGGTTAGAAACTCTTGATGTATTTGAGCTTCGCCATCGAGTGGGACTGATTCTGGGATTTCTTGTTCTTTGCCATTGAGCAATAATGGACCGTTTGTGCCATTGAGGTGCAATATGCCTTCATCGCCCATGATCGTCCAATCTGTTCCTGCTGCATGATGGAATGAGAGGGCGCAGTTGAGAATGGCACCCTTATCCGTTTGGGCAACGAGTGAAACTTCGTCTTCGATATCGATGGCTGGATGCGGGTCGATGTTTTGTACGATGGCGGATACCGACGTGGCTTTGTCATTCATCCACCACAGTAATACATCGAGAGAGTGCGTGCCGATGCCAGGCAAAATGCCGCCTGAGAGGGCTTGCTTAGCAAACCAACTGTTTTCGTCGCCTCCTCTGCCTGCCCCCAACCGACGATGCGTCACATGACGAATTTTGCCAACCGTATTGTTATCCAGTAGGTGTTTGACATAGCGGATGGCGGTTGAAAAGCGCTGACTTTGACCGGACATCAGCAATCGGTCTTCAGCTTCGGCAGTGGCAATCATAGCATCAACATCTTTTAGGGAAAGGGCCATGGGTTTTTCAATGAGCACGTGCAGGCCCTTCTTCAGGCAGGCCTGGGTGTAATTTTCGTGCAAATTATTCGGCACGGCAATTATGGCCGCATCTGCGTCCACTTGATTGAGGGCATCTTGAAGCTCTGCAAATGTGGGTGCGATGTCGTGTTCTGTTTCTATGTGTTTTCGGGCTGCTTCAAAAGGGTCAACACCTGCGACAATGGTTGCTTGGTCGGGTAAGTTCTTGAGACCTTGTACATGGCTGAGATTCATACGACCACAGCCAACAAGTAAAATACGCGTGGGTTCGGACATGGTTTTGAGGCTCCAGTTTTAAAAGTCGAGAAAAACCGGGGCAGGCTTGCCGGTTTCTATGGATTGAATAATTGCCGCGCAGACGGCTACAGAACGCGCCCCGTCTACGGCATTGATACGGGGTGTTTGATCGTTTTCTATACAAGTGATGAAATGGTCGATTACCTGTGGGCAGGTATGGTCTTCGGATATGATGTCGATGGGCAGTTCATAAAAATCTTGGACGTGGGGTATGCCGCCTATGAACAGTTTGTTTTGGGCTACCGAACCTTTGGTGCCGTGGTAACTGAAGTTGAGGTTGTACGGTATTTCGGCGCCACATGAGACAAGGCATTTGCCTATGGCACCCGAAGCAAATTTTAGATTGGTAATGACGGTATCGTACCACGGTGCGTTGGGGATATTCTTATTGATACCATACGCGCTGACTTCGATAATTTCGCCAGCGATCCATCTCATAAGATCTAATGGGTGACAAGCACCACCAATAATGGGCAATTGCCCTTCGTTTTCAGCATCCATCCACCAATCGTGTCCAGGTAATGGTAAGAAAGGTTTGAGATCGTGGATGTAGTCTCCTTCCACAAAGCAGGCATCACCTAAGGTGTCGGTGTGCACAAGGTGGTGAATGGTTTCGAATAGCTTGCTGAAGCGCGCGCCATGGCCTACCATGACTTTGTTGCCCGTATTGCGTGCCGCATCAACGATCTTTTGACACTCTGCCACTGTGACTGCCAATGGTTTTTCTACTAAGATGTGTTTACCGGCTTGCAGCGCTGCCACTGCTTGATCGACATGTTGTGAATTTGGCGTGCAAAGGTAGATGATATCAATGCTTTCATTGTCGATCACATCTTGATATGTTGTGGTGATCTGGTTTGCGCCAAATGTGGTCATCCATTCTTGCGCGATGGCTTGGCTGCGTGGTGTGCTGCAAATGGTGTGTAGTTGTGCTTTGGGATGGGCGGCAATGGCTTTGATGTGTTCGTGTCCAATATAACCCGTTCCGATGACGGCAATGTTGTATAAAGACATATTTCCCTCGCAGGTGATGGGGTGGGGCTCAGGCTAATATAGAGTTGAATGGGTGAAAGTGGAAAGTGAAATTGGGGAGCGATATTTGTTTTCTGAGCCGGGAGAGGGGGTGTATGGTCTTTACAGAATTGTTTTGTGAGCATATTGGAACCTCAAGGCACATATGATAAGGCTTTTAGGTTCAAAAACAAGCGTTGACAGATTATTTATATCTCCTTATTTTTCTACCGCCTAGCTTAGACCTCTCAGCCAGAACACGGGGGTGGTGCTGACGCTAAGAGATGGAAATACATACAGTTGCTTTTTTTACTCAAAATGCTTAATTTCAGTCAAGAATACGATATTATAATTTGTAGATGAGGAGTTGGAGTGATGGACACACCCATGCCGGTAGCAGATTCAAAACCGATTGATTCAGAAGAACTTGTACGCCCCCCTTATGAAATTCGAAAGCTTGTATTTGTTTGGCTCGCCCATATTCTCTTGGCAGCGGGTACCGTTTTGTGGGCCTTTGATTATTTTCCTGTTACTTGGCCATCTGTTGCATTGGCCGTTGGATGGTTTGTTGTATCCTCCACAGCTATTACAGCTGGTTATCACAGATTGTTTTCACATGCAGCTTATCGCGCCAAATGGCCTTTGGAATTGTTCTATTTGATTACTGGAGCTGCTGCATTTCAAGGATCGGCGCTACAATGGTCTGCACAGCACCGCGATCATCATACCTATGTTGATCAGCCAAAAGATCCTTATAATATTCATATGGGGTTTTGGTTTGCGCACATGGGGTGGGTGGTTCGACAGACCAATCCTAATTTTGACCGCGTCAAAGACTTGCAAAAGAGTCCTTTGATGGCCTGGCAACTTAGGAATTATTATCCCATCGGATTTTTGTCCAGTTTTATTGTGCCAACACTGATTGGCAGTTTGTGGGGCGAGGCTTTAGGCGCATTTTTTATGGTTGGCCTTGTGCGATTGGTTATTCAGTGGCATATGACATTTTGTGTGAATTCGGTTGCGCATTATTGGGGCACCCAAAAGTACTCTAAGCAACATACGGCACGAGGAAGTTGGTGGCTTGCTTTTATCACTTGGGGTGAAATGGATCACAATTTTCACCACACTTTTCCCAGTGACTTTCGGACAGGCACGCGTTGGTACGATTTTGACCCTGGTAAGTGGGTGGTTTGGTTGTCTGAAAAAGTGGGTTTAGCGACACACTTGAAGAAAATGGACCCTGAAAGAATCGAACGGGCTATGGAACGAGCAAAAGAGGGGCATTAATTTATTCCTCACATAGATTTTTATAAAACAGTCGCTTCTGTGAAGTGGCTGTTTTTTTGTATCATATGACCCAACCAGACATCCATCCAACCCGATTTGTGCCTATTGGGCATGCTGGTTTGGGTTTTGACACGCCTTATGGTTGTTGAACGCAAATGTATATCATCATGATACCTAATTGTTTTTGTTGCCTTATTTTAGTAAAACTATGATATTCTATGCATATCATCCGTTGTGTTTCTCCAAATTTAGTGAGGTACATAGGCCATTAATGGCAGATTGTTTAGGGTGGGGCCCCATTGTGCCTACCCACTTTTTATAGGTATTTATCATGGCAGCAGAAGCAGAATTGATTTCATTCGACGATTTAAAACTGAGCCCACAAGTATTAAGTGG
>JABIFK010000280.1 GCA_018650745.1 Candidatus Latescibacterota bacterium
TGCGTGATGACATTGGTGAAGACAATGATTTGGCTGACACATTGCCAGATGTAAGAGATCGTTTGAAAGCAATGTTACATACATGGCGTGATTCGGTTGAGGCGAAAATTCCTGAGATGAATCCTGACTTTGAACCGTGGCAAGAAAATCCGGTTTGGGATAGGTAAGGTGTGAGATGGGAAAACCATATGATGAGAATGGGTATGAGATCTCACCTTTTTCTGATGGGTGCAACCGATTTATGTACTGGCGTTTTGACAGAAGATCAATCGTGGTGTTTGGTTCAACCGGTTTAGGGAGATAAAAATGAAATATGCATGTTTTACTGTGGGGCAACCTGAGTCCACACCCGAAGAAGCTTTGAAGCAATTGAAAGACGCGGGTTATGATGGTGTGGAATGGCGTATTACAAATGACGATGGGGATACGTCGAGTCCTGGGTTTTGGAAGGGGAATCGGTGTACGCTGCAGGCCTCTTGGTCGGATGCACAGTTTGAAGCGGTTGCCAAGATGACGTCTGACTTGGGGCTTGAAGTGCCGAGTTTGGGGACGTATTTGGCGCACACTGATTTTGAAGATATTGAACGGATGATGACGGTGGCGAAGATTTTTGGTGCAAAGGCCATGCGGGTGAACCCAGGACGGTATGATGGGTCTCGGCATTATCGTGAAGCGTTTGATGAAGGTGTGGGCGCGTTTGGTCGGTCGCAGATGTTGGCGAAACGGTTTGGCGTGAAGTTGTTGGTGGAGATGCATCCTGGCAATATTACGCCATCGGCAAGTGCGGCGTTTCAGTTTGTGTCGAATTTTTCGCCTGATTTTGTGGGCACGATTCACGATGCTGGGAATATGGTGAATGAAGGGTTTGAGAATTATCAGATGGGATTTGAAATTTTGGGGCCGTATTTGGCGCACGTTCATGTGAAGAATGGCGGGTGGACGTCGGAACCTGCAGAGGCACCGCGGGAAGTTCAATGGAAAGGTACGGCAGCACCTATGCGAAAAGGGGTGGTGGATTATGCGGTTGTGTTGCGTGGGTTAAAGGCGGTAGGGTATGATGGATGGTTGAGTTTTGAGGATTTTTCTCAGGAGATGGGGCAGGCTGAAAGAGTTAAGGATAATTTAGCGTACATTAAAGAAGTGGCGGAGATGGTGGGGAATGAGTAATGGGTGATGCAATTCGTGTAGCAGTGGTGACGGGGGGGCACAGTTTTGATGTGCCGAACCTTCATAAGCTGTTTCGGGCATTGGAAGGTGTAGATGCTTATGTTCAGCATATGGAAAATTTCGTATCGGCGCGCCATCGTGTGAAGGATTGGTATGATGTGGTTTTGTTTTACAGCATGTTGGGCTTTCGAGATCAAGGGAAACCTCGGTATCCTGATAAACCTGTGCAGACGATGGGCGATGTGTTGGACGCTGGTATAGGTGTGGTGATGTTACATCATGCAATTTTGTCTTATACCGATTGGGACCTGTGGAAAGATATGGTGGGTTTGGATGCTGAGTCGTTTACCGGTTATAGCCATGATGAAAAGATGAATATTGCTGTGGCCGATTCGGAACATCCGATTACGAGAGGGATTGTTGATTGGGAAATGCTTGATGACACGTATGAGATGGAAGAACCGGATGCGGACAGTCAGGTGTTGCTTACGACGGATCACTCAGCATGTATGAAGACGATTGGGTGGACACGGCAGGCGGAGAAGTCTCGGGTGTTTAATTTGCAGAGTGGTCATGACAATCATACGTGGGTTGATGAGAATTTTCAGGCCGTTTTGCTGCGAGGTATTCAGTGGGCGGCGGGTAGGATATAGAGCAATCGTATAAGCGTGGTTTTGCAGACGTAAAAAGAGCGGGTGTTTCTCAAATAGAGAAACACCCGCTTTTGCTATGGGTCTGTTAGAGATGAGACTCGGCTTCTTTCACAATGCGATCCAATGAGAAGTCAATGAGTGCAAATGAACGGTGCTCACTGTCGCCCGAGGGATCTACCGTGAAGGAGAGCATGCCTTCACTTTTCAGTAGGCGTCTATCGGGTTTGCTGGCGTCGGTGATGTTGAATTCGGAACCTGTGAGTTGAAATGTGGATCGTGTTTGATACTGGTCTTTGGCAAATGCAACGTGGCACTGATGGCCTTTGGAGGAAGCGGTGTAGATTATAATATTGTTGTGGGCATCGGTGAGGATGATGGGGCGTTTGATGCGTTCGTCGGGTTCTGGCGCGTGAAGAATGGGGCCGCTGTTATGCCACGTACCATCGGGTGTGCGCCAATAGTGGTGAATGGCGAGGCGGTTGAGCACTTCTGTGGGGGGATCGTGTTTGAGTTCTTCGGGAACGAAAGGTTCGGCCATATGAAAGGTTGCTACATGCGGTTGATTGTGAATGTCTAAGGTCATACCACATTGGTTCATGAGCCAAGAATAGGTGGGAATGGCGTGTGCAACAATGCCCGGATCGTCGAGGGTAATGGGATCACCTTGGGCAGTGTCTGCAATGTGTTGACCTGCGTTGTTTTGCCAGGTGCGACCCTCGTCATCGCTAAAAGCATAATGCAGATCGTGGTTGCTGGCCCAAGATTTACCGACTTCGCGATAGACCCAGGTGATGTGGAGACGACCCGTTTGATCGAATAAGACATCGTGTAAATAGGCATTTCGTGAGGTGCTGTTTTCCCAAGGTGCGTATGTGCCTTCTTTGCTGAATAGGCAACGAGATGTAATGGTCCATTGGGCTTTGTTGGCGTCGTATTTGGATAGGACGGAATCACCACTGCCGCTGCTGCCTGTGCGATAGATGAAAAACAAGTTGTCTTGATGGTCATTAAAGAAACGTGGATATGTGACACGTTGAGGGGCATCGTCGGTGAGTGGTTGGGCGGGCTCAAAATTGGCCCAAGTGAGTTCCTCGGGGGGATCGGTCAAAAAGGTCGCGCAGCTTTTGGTATAGCGTAGGTCATTGTTGTGATGATCCCAAGAGAGGTGTAGGCGACCGTCGTGCGGGCTGATGCCTAAGACGGTGTTGCGGTGACCGTCACGGGGATTGAGGGAGAGATGGTAGCCAGAGAATCGGAGGGTTTGTAGGTCTTGGGTTTTGAGGTTGCGTCGGGCGAGCACAAGGGTTTGATCGGAGGACCAAAAGATGGTGTATTGGTGGTCACCATAACTGACCACTTTGTCTTGGTCAAATGACGCGCAATTGAAATGGGGCCAAACATTGTCGTCTATGGAGATGAGATGATCGGGTTGCATATGTGTGACCTCTTGTGATAAAAAAAAATGGATTATTGGTAAATGCTGGCGTCGAGATACGTTTCGAATTTTCTAAAGATAGACGCTAATCGATTTTTTCTGACGATACGGACTTCGTGTGTGTCCTATGATCTTTAGAATGCAATATCCTGCCCTTTATACGTCATAAAAGTAGCACCTATTGCAGAAGCTGTTTTAAACGTGCCGTCTGTATCTAAGCGGATGACGACAGCCCGTGCGTCTGTTTCGAGATCGCCAATTTGTTTGCTTTGACCATTTAGCGTGCCGATTTCACTTTGTCTAAGGTCATTGAGGTAAAGATCGATGCCTTGTTCTGTTTGGATGTGGAGGGCACAGATTAGATCGGGAGAAATGGTATTGCCGGCTTCTGTTACGTTTATGCGTTTCACGCTGATGTGGGCTGTTTGCCCTTTAGCGAGTGGTAACATAACCGTATCGTAGCGTGCTGTGTCTGTTTTTATCTGGTCAAAGCTGAGTACGGGAGCGGGTTGTTTTTCTCGCTGACCTGCCGAATACCAACCTTGGAGTGGTTCTTCTCTTCCTGTGATGATTATTGCTTCCACTGGGTCGGCTTGAATGAACGCCACATTTGCGCGGTTGGCATTGGTGGTTTCTGTTTGGTGGTTGTTGAGAATTTTTAGATTGCGGTCGGGTTGAAAGTGGAAGAGCTGAGAATAGGTATGTTCGCCTGAGGCAGTGAGACGGTCGCTGATGATCCAATAGCTGTTCTTTACGAAGCAGATATCGCGGCGATGGGTGATTGCGTCCACGGCTATCGTTGAAACCTCTGGTGCGGTATGACCTGGCGCCGCCGGATCACTGGACCATTGACCCTCGTATAGGCCCCAAGCAAGATCGAAAACGTCATCGGAATGCCAGTCGTTTTCTCGTGGCGTGTCAATTTCAAGGGGGGCACTGCCCGTACGGATTTGGCCCATATTGTCGACGATGACCGTGTTGTGGGCGTGGGTTGATCGGAAGTAGCCACTCCACGCATCGGTGACATAGGAGTACACCCCTACTTCGGAAACGAGAGGTTCACCATAGGCATAACATTCGAAGTTGAGCAGGTCTTCGTGCCAGTGGCCTTTTCCCAAGGGACCCGCGTCGAGACACAGATACATGGCATTTTGATCCCAACCCGAACGCATCACATAAAATCCGGCCCAAGGCAAATGCGTCGATGTAAAGTTGGGCGGATGCCCTTCTTGTTGCTGGGTCGCGAACCAGCGATAAACAGGATTGTCTATCAGGTCGATGATGTCTAAAAAGGTTTTGCTGAGCATGTCCTTATTCGATACGCCAGTATCACCAAAGTGTGGAATGCCACCTAAAGGTGTGGCTACTTTTGGGTAGAAGTCATAGATAGCTGTTAAACCATCCATGAGTATGGGGGACGGTTTGTACCCCATCAAAATGGCTGAATCGACCAAGCGACGCACGGCGTGTCGGCTGGTGCCGTGATATCCTGGGCAGAGTTCTTTGGAGATGGTGTCGGGATAAAATTCGTCTTCGAGGGTGGCTTCCATGGCTTGCTCAGCAAAGGTGCGCAGGTTTTCAGCTTCTTTCAATTCTGGAAAATAAGCGCCTACATTGTAGATACCTGAAA
>JABIFK010000661.1 GCA_018650745.1 Candidatus Latescibacterota bacterium
ATCAATATCCAAAATCCGATCGCCCAACTCCTGAAGCTGGTCTGCCTTCAACTGATACATATCTCCACCACTCACCACCACATCTTCCACTTCGGGCCGAGAAGCAATATAATTTATGGCACCATCCCACCGTTCTCGATTCACACGCAATTGCACTTTTTCAACATCGCCAGTGTCTAACCCAACAGCATAGCTACGCGTGCAGAACCGGCAGTATACAGGACACGTATCCAACACCAAAAAGAGCACCCGATCGGGATAACGATGCGTGAGCCCTGGCACGGGTGAATCGCCCTGCTCATTTAAAGAATCCAAATGCAGTTCGGGATGATTGGGCTGTTGGTGTGACCCGACAGCTAAAAATTGCCTACGGATCGGGTCGGAATAGGGATCATCCCAATTGATCAAACTTAAAAGATACGGTGAGATGCGTATACTCATGGGCGCTTGCTCTATGCCCAAGGTTACATCGCGGTAAAACTCCGGCGAAACCGTATCGCCCAAAACCTGCATCAGCTTGCCCACACTCGTCACAGAATTCCGCATTTGAAACAGATGGGAATGGAAAGTTTCTGCATCCACATCCTTATATGCTGGAACAGTACGCCAATATTCATCACGTCTTAAAACACGATGCTCCAGTGCCGATGCTTCTACTGGCGGTTTTAGATGCTGTGACGACTCTGTACACTCTGGTTCTACCAAACCCATATCAAACCTCGCTTTAAAACGACTTCTCTCGTGCATTTTTCTTTTCGATAGTGAAGATCATAACATAGAAAGTATCACCTGTCAAGCCCAGAAAGGTCTTGTCTAACATCTTAGTTTATGATACTTTAGTGCGTCATTCGCCATCCAAAGATGTCGCCTACTCGACTAGAGCGTCACCATCTTGGATACCTTTTCTTTCACCGTTCACTTTGTGATTGGTATTTATGTCCAAACAAACATTAGGCATCATTGCTGTTGCAGCTTCTATTGCTTTGGGGTTTATCGGTTTGCGTCTCTTGGCGGTTGTCTATACCGACCTGCTATGGTTTGATACCTTAACCTATCGCGACGCCTTCATCACGATGACGTTCACCAAAACACTATCCCTCTTTGGGTCAGGTGCTCTCTTTGCTCTTTTTGCGGGCATAAACCTTTATTTCGCACGCCAACAAGGGCAAGCTACTCGTGTCATGGCATTTGAGGTCGTTGTCGACGGCACGCCCGAAATGCCGCCCAACCACAGTTTACGACAAAGATTGGCTTGGTCTGGTGGCATTGCGCTATTAAGCTTCATGATGGGCGTCTTAGGGGCTTCGGCTTGGTTGACCTATCTGAGATACTTCAACCCGACCCCCTTTGCGCACACCGATCCCATTTTTGGCAACGACATCAGTTTTTATGTTTTTTCATTGCCCCTCTACACATTCTTACATGCTTGGGCCATCGCTGCGGTCCTCTTAACAGCCTTTCTTGTCGCCGTATCCTATCACCAAGATCGCGCCATTCGTCACGACGATGACCAAGACCATTGGATTACGATTCCCGAAGTGCGCGCCCACATCTCCATCCTCGCAGGATTTTTAGCCTTGTTATTGGGCTGGGGATATTGGCTAAAGGAATACGAACTGCTCTATTCATTCCGAAAAGATGCTTTTTTTGGTGCGGGGTTTACCGATCTCAATGCCCAATTCCTGGCTTACAAATTCATGCTCGTCTTGCTTCTTGCTATTGCGGGTTTACTCTTTTACAACACCCGTATCAAAACTTGGGCCATTCCCCTATATGGCGTAATCGCCTACGGATCATCTCTTATCGTGATCAGTTGGCTGCTGCCTATGATCTATGAAGAATTTAAAGTCAAACCCAATGAATTTGAACGCGAAGAACCCTACATCCAATACGGCATAGATTACACACGCAAAGCATATGGATTAGATCGCGTTCACGTCGTCGATTTCCCAGGAAATTCTGACCTCACCACCCAAGATATCGAAAACAACCAACTCACAATACAAAGCATTCCCCTGTGGGACCGTCGCCCGCTCATGGCCACCTACAGCCAACTTCAGGAAATCAGATCGTATTATAGATTCAACAGTGTCGACGTAGATCGGTATACCATCGATGGCACCTACCAGCAAGTGATGTTGGCAGGCCGAGAGTTTACCCGTGACGCCAGTGATTTACAAGTGGACACATGGGTCAACAATCACCTGGTTTACACACATGGATATGGTTTGGTCATGAGCCCAGCCAATGAAATTGTAGGAGAAGGATTGCCCGGTTTCATCATCAAAGACATTCCCCCCACATCCCCCCCCGAACTACCAGTCGATCGACCAGAGATTTATTATGGCGAAAACATGCGCAACTACGTCGTCGTCAACACAAATACCCCCGAATTTGATTATCCCAAAGGGGATGAAAATGTTTACACGACCTACCAAGGCAAAGGCGGCGTTCCCGTTGGTGGGTTTTGGAAACGGCTCGTGTTTGCACTTC
>JABIFK010000816.1 GCA_018650745.1 Candidatus Latescibacterota bacterium
CCAATCCAATCCGTCGGGTGACCACGCGTGGGCAATGCTGGTGGGGTGCGGACGACTTGCGCGTTGGTCTTTAGAAAGACTGTGAGTGATGCCGTTGTAATCGGCTTCTTCACGACTCATGGTCATAAAGAAGCCGTGGCATCCAGCTTCTGTTGGGATGACACGCAAATACATATTGGTGGCAACACGCCAGTGATCGGGAGTCCTGATGGATAAAAGGAGTGGATTGGGGTGTACGTCAAAGTGAATGCCATCGGTTGAGGTGGCCGCGCCTGAGTTTTGAATGCGGTGATAAAAATGTGTGGGCATCTGGCGATTTTGCTGTGCGAGCACTTCGTCGGGACAGTTGCCATGATAATAGAGGATGAAGCGGTTGTTATAGAAGATGATTTCTGGCGAGCTTAAGTGACCTGCGGCAGATGGGCAATTGTCGAGGTGGAGAACAGGATCATTTTGTATTGCCCAAGGGCCTTCAAGGGCAGGGGCAGTTGCAAAGCCAATCTCTCTACCACCGTGCGAGGCAAGATACATGTAATACCGGTCGATGGGTGTTTCCAGTTTGTCGCTCATATCAATGACACTGGGAAACATGATCGACCGATTTTTTTTATAATCCCAGGTGATGTCGTCTATGGTTAGGAGGGGATTATGATCAACGCGTTGAAGTGTTTGGAAGTGTGTGTCCATTATGAGAGATCGATTTCTGTTTGTGAGAGGTCAATGTCTTTACCATCGATGGTTAGTTTATCGCCCAGATAAGTGAATGCTTTGACTGGGCGATTTTCTTTGTATTCGATTGCAGCGATGTGCCCAGAGAAGGTGATATTTTGTGTTGAGACTGTGACACCTGTTGTGCTGTGGAAAACGTGAAGTTTTCGGTCATCCGTTTTGATCTCTAAAACACGTGGTAACGTGGGAGCAGGTGCTTCGCCTTCTACTTTGCATTCGATTTGTGTGATGGTGGCATTGGGTTGGGTGCCTTGATATGGACATAGGAGTACATCAAATGGTGTGATGGCATTGGAGACACTCCAGCCACGTAAGGCCAAAAAATAACGATTGAGCCATTCAGCATTTTGCTGACCGCTATAAAGAGGTGTTTCGTGTACCATATCTTCGAGGTAGTCAATGCCTTGATGGGCATATTGGAGCTGTTTGGGGTCGGCGGGTACAACGAGTAAACCTGTGTGGTCTTGTTCTGCAATGGCGTGTGTGTCTTGTTTTATAAATGGAAAGATGCTATGAAGATACCACAAATAGCTTTTTCGGCGCGGGGGTGCTGATGCGGTGTCGGAGATGAGAAATCCCCAAGGTTTGAGAAAGAGGATGCGGCGTTCAATGAGCACATTTGCTGTTTCTTCATAGGCGCGGTGTTGGCCAGAGAAGAAGTCGAAATTTTCTGAAGTGCTAAAGTGGATGTTTTCGCCTCGCACTTCGGCTCGTTTTGAAATAGCACCTTCTACAACTATATGGTTATGTGCTTGTTCAGATCGGAAGAACAAATCAAATGGGCCATCGTAAGGGCCAAATCGGCCGACATCGGCCACCAAAGGTGTATTGTGGGCGTAGAGATTGAAATCTAAGATGCCCATATGACTGTGTCCACCCGGATGCTGGCCGTGGTTCATGATGAGAAATGGATCATCAGGTTCCCAACCCGCTCTCATGACACAAAATTCGCTGGCTTCGAGTTGGACGCTGGTAAAATCAGGTTCTGAGATGGGGTCGGTTTGGATACTGTGGCGAATAGGATAGAGAAATGCTTGGTTGCCAGTAAACTCCGCCCCGCGTTTGAGCACATCTGAGCCATTCATAAACGTACTGTCATTGATGCCGGGAAATGCACCTGCGGGACCTGCCATTTTGAGGAACCAATAAAATGCACGTTCGGCATATTCTCGCCAATTGAGGCGTTGGGTGGGGGCAAGCTCAGGATTGGATTCGAGCAATCGCGTTGTTTCTTCGAGATGTCGGAGGCATCCGATGCCATAAGAATAACAGCGTTCACTATGACCCCCGTCGGCATAATAATCTTGTTCCATGTGTTGTTCAAGATAATCTGCGCCAACAACTCTAAAGTGTTCCGATTCTTGAAACTCGGGCAAGTTAAATCCAATGGTCAACAAGGACCAAACACCAAAGAGTTGCCAATTGCCCTTGCGATAGCCTTTGGTGGTTTGTTCTAACGTGAGCCAGCGCCCTGCACCTAAGAGTGATTTGAAGAAGATACGTGCATCATCTGGAGTGATGAGATGTTGCAGATTGAGGTATTGTACGGTGTAAAGAAAGTCGAGAAAACGCCTGCTTCTGCCAGCCAAGCCCAATTCATAAAACACGGGGTGCATGGGGCGTTCGCCCGTGATTTGATCGCGAACAGCATACCACTGGCGTACGAGGGCGAGATATGTTTCTATATATTTTTGATCGCCTGTTTCAAGAGCCGCATAGGGCAAGGGTTCCAGCCAGCCGAGGTAGTGGAAGCCGTATTTGGATTGATCGCCAAAATTGGCATTGAAGTCTATGGAATCGGAGAAATCAAGGGTAACTTGGCCAAATGTGTATGTGCCCCCATTTACGAGTATGTCGGCCAATTCTCGATTGCTTTTGATATGTGCGTGGAGTTCCGATTGGGTTTGTGAGATGGGGTCAATTGGCGTTTTACGGGTGAGAAAGTGTTGCCAAAAGGCTGAAAAAGCAGTGTCGTAATCGTTGTTTTGAACCGCTTTTTGGACGGTTTCAAGGCCTGGAAGCTCTAAGTCTAAGGCTTCAAAAAAAGCTTGGTCTGTGATATGGATTATTTTTTTGGGTGCGTCAACGTGGTGGAACATAAGTATCTGGCCTTAGAAAGGGATCTGGTGCTTAGAGCAGGGGTTTAAGGCATATATTTCGCCCATTTATGATCTTTCAATTGTGATGATACAAAAGGAAAATGAGAGACGCAAAGGGCAAATGATGGCCTCTTTGTTTTCTTTTTTACTTTTGTGTTATTCGGTCTTAACTTCCGTCTCGTTCTTGTCAAAATTTACGTTTTTTAACTTGCTTTGGAGGTTGTTATGGGTAAGGGGCGCGTGCATCATGATCCCAAATTTTCGTATACCGATAGTTATAGTGGACGAGAAGTGCATCGATTGACGGATTATTTGGGGCATTCGAATCATTTTTATTTTACGGATCCCTGCTGGTTTAATGATGGGCGTTCTTTTGTGTTTACGTCGCAACGTGAAAATTCGGGCAACTTGTTTCGTTATGATTTGGATGATGGCAAAATTACGCAGATGACCGATATGAATACGCATGGGCGCCCGGGCGGGTGTTTGAGTGTGGCAAATCAGGCGGTGTATTTTGGGCAGGGTCGAAAGATTATTGAGTTAAAACTGGATTCGTTGGAAGAGCGCGTGGTCCTAGAGTATGAAGGCGAAATGGACATGAGAGGTCGTGCAAACCCGACGGCAGATGGCAAGTATTTGTGCACCAATTTGATGGAGAATATACCAGAAGAAGGCAAGAGTGTTTCTTTTGCTTATTCTCGCTTTGTCGAATTTTTTGAAAAACGACCTTTGTCACAGATTGCACGCATTGAAGTGGCCACAGGCAAGTTAGAAGTTGTGCACGAAGACAGACGGTATTTGGGGCATATCAATACATCACCCACACAGGCTGATATTTTAACCTTTTGCCATGAAGGACCCTGGAATCGGGTGGATCAGCGGATGTGGGGATTGAATATTCAAACGGGTGAGGCGTGGAAGATTCGTGATCAAGAAGGGCAAAATATCGCGGTGGGGCATGAGTATTGGTTTGCTGATGGCGAGCATATTGGATATCACGGTCGACCACGCGATGGTAAGGGAAATCATGTATTTGGTTTGTTGAAGTATGACAATAGCAATCATCGTGAAGTCAATTTCCCATTTCATTCAACACATTTTCACAGTTTGGATGAAAACATGATGGTGGGTGATGGCAACAGATGGGGTGGTACGAATGCCAAACCCTTTATTCAGTTGTTTAAATGGGATGGTGAGCAATATGTTGGGCCCAAAATTCTGTCCTATCACCGCAGTACGTTTAATGATCAACACGCGCATTGCCATCCCCGGTTTACGCCCGATGGCAAGTCGATTTTGTATTCTTCAGATTTGACGTCTTATGCCAACATGTATTTGGTGGATATTGGTGATTTTGACAGTTTGCCCGATTTAACAGAAGACACAGATGGTGGCCGATAAAAGAGAAAGGTTAGAAATGGCAATAAAAGTTTCAGTGATTGGTGCGGGTAGTATTGGGTTTACGCGAAAATTGATGCAGGATATTTTGTCGGTACCCGAGTTGCAAGACACACATTTTGCGTTTCACGATATTAACAAGCAGAACTTGAACATGATCACGCA
>JABIFK010000791.1 GCA_018650745.1 Candidatus Latescibacterota bacterium
CCCCTTGTGAGTGTGGGAAAGGGTTTTTCTGTGCATTTGGGGAAGCTGGATTCGGACGATCTGACCATGTTAATGGCAGGGGCAAGCGATTCAGGTCGGGTGCATCCAAAGGGGGGGGACGCCGAAGGTTTCGAACTTGAGGAAGCGCTTACTGAGGCTCGACGTTGCCTGCGGTGTGACTGCGCGGCTGCAACGGATTGCCGATTAAGGCACTATGCCGATGCCTATTCGGCTGATGCTCTCGCCTATCGAGGTGAACGCAGATCGGTCGCGTATTTGGAAATCTCACCCGCACCGTCTACACCACAGGTGAATCACGGCGTTCGATTTGATGTGGGAAAGTGTATTTCGTGCGGAAAGTGTATACAAATTGCCGAAGAATCGGGAGAAGGTCTTGGATTAACGCACGTTGGGCGCGGTTTTGATGTGCGCGTTGGCGTGCCGTTTAGCGGTTCTATTGGTGAAGGGTTGGCTCAAGCCGCATCTCGCGCCATTGCAGCCTGCCCAACGGGGGCTATGGTTCGTGCACCGGAGTGATGTCTGATCTTGTTTGCTGGTGTGGTTATATCTGAAAGGCGACCAACTTGGGATTACTTCAACCATAAGTGCTGTTCCAATGCGGTGTGGGGTCTGCAGGATTGTTAGCCTGATTTCGCAGAGATTGGCAAAGGAAGGGGGCACATTTGTCAAACGAAGGTTCGGCCCATATGAATGAGCGAATCCTAATTTTGATCTTGCGCATAACTGGTGGTGTGTCGTTACTGGCCACGATCTTTGTGTTTGTCCCGTATTCATGGATGAATACAATTCATCAGATGCTGGGAATGGGGGAGCTTCCGAGCAATCCCATTGTGGGTTATCTTGCTCGATCGACCTCGGCGCTTTATGTTTTTTTGGGCGGTCTACTTCTGGTTCTGGCATTTGATGTGAGAAGATACAAGATCGTACTGACATATCTTGGTATTGCTTTTTCTTTGTTTGGGTTGGTGCTTGTGTTTGTCGATTGGATTGAGGGTTTGCCTTTGTTCTGGAAGATTTGGGAAGGTCCCTTTGTTTTCGTTCTGGGAATCGCAATATTTTATTTGAATCATCGTATCAATACGGATGCTGTTGGATAAGAAAGCTTCACATCGTACAGAAAACCGTTGTTGCCGTGCTGCGCCTAGACGATGCTATGATGCTCGGTCGGCCCTCTGGTGAGGGATGTTACGTGGTTAGCAGCACGGAGTGCGTGATCGCATTGCTTTTCAGCGTCGTAGAAGGATAATATGGATCGCCAGCAAGCCATTTTCAAATGGATGGTGTGCTCATGATTCAATCAGATGTACAAACAAAAAGGACTCACGGAATAATCCGTAAGTCCTTTATTTTATTTGCATAAAAATGGTGGAGCCAAGGGGGATCGAACCCCTGACCTCATGACTGCCAGTCATGCGCTCTCCCAGCTGAGCTATGGCCCCACCTCAGTAGGCACAAGATTAACATAAGGGGAGATTTATGTCAAGTAAAAAGCCGATTTTTTCAATCTGTTTATTGACCAATGAGTTCAGCAAAGGCATCTTCATCAAGAATCTCAATCCCCAATGATTCGGCTTTGTCTTTCTTTGATCCCGCGCTTTCGCCGATAATCACGAGGTCGGTCTTTTTGCTCACACTTGAGGTTGGTTTGCCCCCGAGTGATCTGACAAGCTCTTGAATTTGTTGCCTCCCCCAGCGTGAGAGTGTACCTGTGACCACCACTGTTTTGCCGTCGAGCAGTTTGGGGCCCGTGTCTGCAGGCGCATCGGCTTCGAGCGTAACGCCAGCCATACGCAGTTTTTCAATGACGGCCCAATTCTCTTCGGTATTGAGATAGGCGTGAATACTCTGGGCGATTGCCTCTCCGATTTCGTGCACGGCTTCAATTTTTTCAGGTGAGGTTTCGCGTAGCTTGTCGATCGTGTGAAAATTATCGGCTAAGGCACGGGCAACGGTGGCACCTATGTGGCGAATGCCCAATGCAAAAAGCAATCGATGAAAAGGTTGTTCTTTGCTGGCCTCAAGTGCGTCAATGACGTTTTGAGCTGACTTTTCTGCCATACGCTCAAGTTCTGAGAGTTGTTCCAGTGTGAGGCTGTATAGGTCCCCAACATCTTGCACAAGTTTTTCGTCTACAAGTTGTTCAACGAGTGCAGTGCCCAACCCTTCAATGTCCAGTGCTGTGCGAGAAGCAAAGTGGCGAATGTTGCCTTTGAGCTGGGCTTCGCAGCGGGTATTCACACAGCGAATGGCGACTTCGGTTTCGTCTTTGATGAGCGGTGTGTCGCAAACGGGGCAATTCTGTGGAAAGGCGAATGGTTGAGAATGGGGTGGCCGTTTGGTGGTGACCACACGTACGACTTTGGGAATGACGTCGCCGCCTTTTTCTAAGATGACGGTGTCGCCTTCTCGTATGTCTTTGCGTTCGAGTTCTTCGGCATTGTGCAAGGTGGCACGGCTTACGGTTGTGCCCGCCAATAGAACGGGGTCAAGGTTGGCCACGGGGGGCACGACACCTGTGCGCCCAACTTGTAGGGTGATTTCGTTGAGCTTGGTTTCTGCTTGTTCTGCTGAGTACTTGTATGAGATTGCCCAGCGGGGTGTTTTGGCAGTGGCACCGAGTTTGTTCTGCTGGCTCACTGTGTTAAGTTTGATCACAATACCATCAATGTCATAGGGGAGATTGGGGCGCTGTTCTTGCCAGTGTCGTGCATAAGATAAAATGTCTTCGATGCCGTTACACACTGCTCGATTCGGGTTAACGGGTAAACCGAGGGTGCTGATGAATTCGAGATTTTCAGCATGGGTTTCATGTGCGTGATTTTCTGACCGAAAAAAGTAAGCAAAGAAACTCAATCGACGTTTTGCGACCAGTTGAGGGTCTTGTAATTTAAGGGATCCAGCAGTGGCATTGCGTGGGTTGGCAAATCGATTGTCACCCTCTTTTTCGCGGTGTTCATTGATGGCATCAAAGGTGCGGTGGTTGAGATAGACTTCACCGCGAACTTCACAATGATCAATGGGTTGGCTCAGACGAATGGGAATGGATTGAATGGTTTTGGCGTTGGGGGGGATGTCTTCGCCTTGC
>JABIFK010000238.1 GCA_018650745.1 Candidatus Latescibacterota bacterium
ATTAACACACCCGAAGACTACCAGCGTGTAATTGATCTTTTTGAGTCATTGAGTATAGATGTCAAAACCCAAATGTAGTAGGCTAAATTTATTGGATGGAGATTGTTTATGGCGATTGAGGACAAAGCGGTATTAAGCGAGGACGAAATTGCGTCAGAAGTGGGAAATTTAGACGGGTGGGAATATCTTGCAGAAACGCGTGAACTGTGTCGGGTGTGGCAGTTTGGGAAATTTGTGCCAACAATGGCTCTTGTTCGCACATTGACCCAGGTGATGGATGAAAACAATCATCATTCCGACCTGCAATTAGACAGCCGGAATAAAACCCTTACCGTGAGCGTAACAACGCACAGTGAAAACGCGGTTACCCGCGCAGATATAGATTTTGCCAAAGCTGTCAACGCTGCTTCCTAAATAGATTGAAGCAGCCCTTGTCAAATTCTCGGTTTTGTTTAAATTATGTCCCTGATACCAAAAATGTAATGTTTTCTTATGGAGGTTGAATTATGGCAGATCACACCGTTGTAGCATATCTAAAACCGACGTGTGGCTGGAGTGGTGGCGTTCGTGCAGTGCTCGATAAATATGGGTTGGCTTTTGAAGACAAAGACATCATCAACAACCCCGACAATTATCGGGAAATGGTGATGAAGAGTGGGCAACCCTTACAGCCCTGTGTAGAAATAGATGGAGAAATGATCGCTGATGTTAGTGGGGAAGAGCTCGAAGCCTGGTTGGTGCAAAATAATTTTACACCAGCTGGTCCAGAACCTTCTGTGCCAACCGACCGGTCTTGTACGGATGAAGAACACGAAGCAATGGCGCGTACTGCTCAAGCAGAAGCCCCAACGATTGCCAATCCTCAGTTTGGCAGTCGATAAATTGAACTGGTGTAGAATTTAAGGCGGTCCTTCGGGATCGCCTTTTTTTTGGAGTGTGGCTTGAATAAATCGACATTTCTTTTGGCAGACGAGATCGCGTCTTGTACCAAATGTCCGCGACTGGTTACTTATTGTGCTTCATTTCTGGGTATTGAAAATCCCAAATATCCTGGTTTTGAATATTGGGCAAAACCAGTTCCTGGATTTGGAGACCCCAAGGCAAGACTGTTGATTATTGGATTGGCACCAGGAGCACAAGGTGCCAATCGAACGGGGCGTCCTTTTACGGGAGATGGGGCGGGAGAGGTGCTCTATCGGGCATTATATAAACATGGGTTTGCAAATCGGGATACGGTTGTCGATCGCAATGATGGATTGGCCTTGGATGGCGTCTATATTACGAATGCCGTGAAATGTGTTCCGCCACAGAATAGGCCCATTGGTAGTGAAAAACAAAACTGCTTACCGTGGCTAATTGAAGAATTGCCTTTGTTGAAGCATGTGGAAATGGTTTTGGCGATGGGAAAAGATGCATTTGATAGTTATTTGCGTTTGCTAAAATTGCAGGCCAAGATCGAAAAATTAAACGCATTTCGATTTGCACATGAAGCTGTTTATACCTTTGATCAGGCACCAGCAAAATTATTGGCCACGTATCATTTTAGCAGGTACAATATCAATACAGGTGTGTTGACCGAGGATATGATTGATAAGTTGTTTGTAAAAATCAAAGGGATGCTTAGATAGAAGGAAGGGTACCAACGTAGGGTAGGTTGCGGTAGGCCTGTTCGTAGTCGAGTCCATAGCCCACCACGAAATGATCGGGAATGCGAAACCCACTATAGTGGGTTGGCACCGAGACTTCGCGGCGACTGGGTTTGTCTAAGAATGTACACGTTTTAATACTGCGTGGTTTTTTCTGCACAAAATGTTGGATGAGGGCGTTTAACGTGCGACCTGTATCAACAATGTCTTCGACGATGAGAATGTCTTTGTTTTCAATGTCAATTGCAATATCTTGGTGAAGGGTGATTTTGCCCGTGCTTTGGGTGCCAGCATAGCTGGATACGGATATGAAGTCAATTTCTATGGACCGAGTAATTGATCGAGACAGGTCAGCCAAAAAATACACAGCACCGCGCAACACACCAATTAACACAAGGGATCTGTTGGGAGGGTAGGCTGTGTTTATCATGCGCCCCAACTCGCTGACACGGTCTTGTATGTCTCGGGATGATATAAGTATTGGCGGGGGGGAGGGCATATATTTAGGCTGTTGTATCTAAGAGTGTTTTCTGCATTTCGTCTTGGGTTCGCACGACGGCAGCATTTTGCTTGAAATTTTCACGGGATTGGATCTGGCTGACAGTTTCTTCGGCCACATCGACATTGTTCTGAGCGCCGTTAATTTCTTGGGCTATTGCTTTGGCTTCTGTAGACAAAGTAACTGTATCGACACGAGTTGATGTACCGCCAGAAGCCAACGCCTGTTGGCTGGTGTTCTGTTTGGCAAACGTGTCGGTATTTGTGTTGGCTACGTTATGAGCAGAGACCGTTTGACGCACGGAGTTGGCATTGAGGCCACTGCGCGAAATGTTTGATGATGTCATAGTTGCTCCCATTTTATGTTTTAGTAGTATAGCACAATGTATGTTTCATAGCAAGTTCTGCTGAGGTGATTCGGTTCTTTTATGTCTTTTTGATTTTCTGGCAGTTTCTGTGTTGTTGTTGCAAAAAATAACATAAAACAATCAAGTTGGACTTGACGATTTGGCCCCTTTATTGTTATATTTCGTTTTGAAGCTATGCTTCACAAAAAAACGCCTTGAATCTACATCGGGTGGCCCCAAAGGAAGTTTTCTGCATTAAATGTGGATCTTCGTCAATAAAACTCGGCCGCCCGTAGGTTAGGCGTTTTTTGTTTGCCAAATAACGAGGCCACAAGCCTATTCTGTGAGAGGAAAAGATGTCCAAATTGAAGATCTACACCAAGTCATATTGCCCCTATTGTGTGCGTGCGCTTTCTGTTTTGAAATCGGCAGGTGTTTCCGATTATGATGAAATCTCAATTGATGGCAATGAAATGGAAATGCGCCAAAAATTGGCTGCATTGACCAATGGGCGCTCAGACGTGCCTCAAGTCTTTCTGGAAGACCAATATGTCGGAGATGATGATGCTTTGGCAGCACTTGCACAATCTGGGAAACTTCAGACCATGCTCAATGGAGATGCATAGTTTAGATGGCCAACCGTGTTCACATTTTGCCAGACGAAATTGCCAACCGGATTGCTGCTGGTGAAGTGGTTGAACGGCCAGCATCGGTAACCAAAGAACTGGTTGAAAATGCTGTTGATGCAGGAGCAGATCGCATTGTTGTTGAAGCGGGTGCAGGGGGCAAAGAAAGTCTGCGCATTAGCGACAACGGTTGTGGTATGTCTCGTGATGATGCACTGTTGGCACTTGAACGCCACGCAACGAGTAAAATTCATGATCTGGCAGATTTGCGTGAGTTGAAAACCCATGGTTTCCGCGGGGAAGCCTTGCCAAGTGTTGCCGCAGTTTCTCGAATGGTCATTGAGACACGCCAACCAGACGATTTGGAAGGCACACGGGTGGACGTTGTTGGTGGACGGGTCCGAGACGTGACTTCAGTTGGGCGCAGTCCGGGTACCACCATTACTTTGCATGGTCTGTTCTTTAATGTTCCTGCACGACGAAAATTTCTAAAGGGTGTTGACACAGAATTTCGGCACATTGCAAATACAATGACTGCAATGGGCCTGGCATATCCCAATATTGCCTTTGAGTTAAAACACAATGGTCGTGACAGTTTGAGGTTGCCCCGCGCAGATCGCACAAAGCGGGTCGAGCAAGTTTTTAACGTAAAATTTGGGAAAGACGTAGTTGAAGTGTCGGGTCAAGAGAATCAGATCGGCATTTGGGGTTTTGTAGCCAGACCAGAAACGGCGCGCAAGTCGGGCCAGCAACAGATGTTGATCGTCAATCAGCGTTGGGTGCAGCATAAGGCGGTCACTTATGCTGTTTATGAAGGGTTTGGTGGCTTGTTACCTAAAGGGCTCACGCCCGCTTATTGTTTGTTTTTGAATGTGGATCCATCGCGTGTTGATGTGAATGTACATCCCTCTAAGCGAGAAATTCGATTTGCAGATGAGCGGGCGGTCTATCAGGGGGTGGTATCCACGGTTCATGACGCATTGCGCCAAGCTGATTTAGTACCAGAGATAGACGCGAATACGGTTTCAGCAATGCCGACAATGCCATCTGTTGGTGATGTTTCGTTGGTTTCGGCAGAGAAGCAAGATGCATCTGAAGTAGCAGAAGAACCCTTCCAAGATTATCAGCCGGCACAATCAGAAATCGAAACTACGCCCCAAATGGCTCTGCCGCTTACTGTTCGCCACCGGCCTCAAGTTGCACCAGGTGGCCAGACCACAACAGTATCGAGAGATGTTTTTGATGAGGCAGATTTTGGTCAAGTATCTGTTTGGCAATTGCATCACAAATATGTTTTGGCGCATATCAAAAACGGAATGATTGTTGTTGATCAACAGGTGGCTCATCAACGCGTATTGTATGAGCGCGCATTGTCACACTTTGACAAAAGCCCTGCAACAAGTCAGCGTTTGTTGTTTCCGCAAACATTGGATTTTGGTCTAAAAGAGATCCACTTTGTGCGTGAAGCAATGCCACTGTTAGAAAGAATGGGCTTTGGCATTCGCGATTTTGGCGGCAACACGGTGGTGATCGATGCTATTCCTGTGGGGTTAAAGGCCTGGCAAGAGGGGCATTTGCTTCGTGAGTTGATTCAAGATATAGCGGATGCTGAAAAGCGGACGTCTGTGCCACCGGGGTTACAGGCTCGACAGGTTACACTTCAAGAACATCGATTGGCTGCTTCCTACGCGTGGCATACTTCCATTCGCGAAGGGGATGAGTTGAGCACGGTTGAAATGCGGGGGTTGATCGATCAATTGTTCGCAACCCAAGAGCCGTTTGTGTGTCCTTATGGTCGGCCAACCTTGGTCAAGATGGGGTTGGATGAACTTAGCAATCGATTTAGGCGGTAAATTTTGGCTGCTGATTTTGATGTT
Source organism: Candidatus Latescibacterota bacterium (assembly GCA_018650745.1). Lineage (GTDB taxonomy): Bacteria > Latescibacterota > UBA2968 > UBA2968 > UBA2968 > JABIFK01. The sequence continues at coordinate 4,995 of JABIFK010000238.1, forward strand.
GTTGTAATCGGTGGGCCAACGGCTTCGGGCAAGACGTCCTTGGGTATTTCACTTGCGCGTGCATTAAATGGCGAAATCATCTCAGCTGATGCCCGACAAATCTACCGGTATATGGATATCGGCACCGCCAAACC